>DASXYB010000251.1:0-14045 GCA_036502745.1 Candidatus Udaeobacter sp. | reverse complement strand
TCGACCAAGGTCGCGAGAAATCTCCTGGTGTACGGAGCGATATCTGCCTCTTTCGTGTCGGCAAGTAATTCGTCGCACAAACGGCGCAAGCTCGCAGCATCATCGACATCATACCCGGGCGGCAGAAGTTTCACTTCGAGTCGAATCTCGGTTGCGCGGTCTATCGTCTGGTTGAGCACGCGTTCGGTGCTCCAATCGATTTGCTCGAACAACTGCCGGTGCGGTCTCTTCAGTCCAATCAAGTAATACCCACCATCGTCGCTCGGCCCGAGCACAACGGGATCTTCGCTCATGCTTAGCTGTTCAACGGCTTGTTGAAAATTTTTGGCGGGCACAGTCGGGCTGTCAGAATCGATCAGACACACCGAGTCAAAACCGCAGTTAAACAAATCCTCGACCGCGAAATAGAGACGCTCACCAAATTCATTGCCTCGTTGCGGCAAGAAGCTGAAATTGATCGGAAGAATATCTTTGTACGCCGACTCAGCCCCGACGGGCGTGTAAGCGGCAACTGCCGATGCCCGCGCTGTTTTTCCTTCATCGCTCACTGGTCGATGGCTACAGACATCCGCAATTGTAGCGGTGGTGTCGCGCAGAAAACATCTGTTTAGTTCCGCAGCTTCTTCCGGAGTTAGTGGCGGAACCAATCGCGTTTTCACCCTTCCTGCTTGTGGCGCTTTGGTCATAACGGCCAATGCGCAAAGACCGCTTGCGCCGCTATCGGGGAGATTTGGATCGAGAACACGAAACTTTTTCATCCGTTATCGAGAGAGTTCTTCACAAAGTAAGAAGATGATTTGAATTTTCCTTTTAGAGAATTTCTTCTTCTTAGCGGCGTGAATAACAAGATGTTTCTAGGCGGCTGCCCTCGCAAATGTGGGTGCAAATGAGCTGTTGATAATATCTGTGCGCTGCAACGACAAACATTGATTCTCCAAATCGGCCGGCAGTTGTTGGAGGTTATTCAAACTTATTAGCGGATTGCTCGGAGCTGCTTTAACAAACTGCATCCAGAACGAAACCACGTTAAAGCGATGCGAGAACGCGTCGCATTGTGGAGAGTGTTGAGCCGCCCAAGCGAGATACACATTTACACGCGAGCAAGCGTACGCTCCCCGAACTAAAGTAACTGATATGGATCAACGTCCACTGTCACGTTGACGTCTTCTGGGAATGGCAATTTGTCCATGGTCTCACGCACAAGCCGGCTCAGACGCACGATGGCTTCGCCGCGGATCAAAATGTGAAAACGAAAGTGGCCTTGTAGTTTTTCGAGTGGCGCGGGCGTTGCGTCGCCCAAGATGAATTCTTCCGGCAGCGCTTCTTGCAAGCGGCGCTTCAATGTTTCAGCTGAAAGTTTCGCGCGACCTTCGTGGGCAGAACGCACGCCGATCAGGAGCGCGTGTTTGAATGGCGGGAAATCGCAGCGTTCGCGGAACTCGAGCTCCTGCTGGAAGTAGCCGGCGAAATCATGGTGACGCGCAAACTGAATTGACGGACTGAACGGTGTGTAGGTCTGCACAAAAACTTCGCCGGTTGTTTCACCGCGGCCAGCGCGTCCGGACACCTGAGTGAGAAGTTGGAAAGTGCGTTCGCCCGCGCGGAAATCGGGCAGATGCAGCGCGAGATCGGCGTTGATGATACCGACGAGCGTCACGTTCGGGAAATGCAGGCCTTTCGCGATCATTTGTGTGCCGACGAGGATGTCGATTTTGCCGGTGCGGAAATTTCGTAGCGTTTCGCGATACGCTTCCTTACGGGTCATCGAGTCGGCGTCCATGCGGCGCACCACCGCTTTGGGAAAAATTTGAGCGACTGTTGATTCCACTTTTTCGGTGCCGAAACCGTGATAAATCAGCGCGTCTTGTCCGCACTCCGGACACTTTTTTGGGACAGCGGCGGTGTGCCCGCACAAATGACAGCTCAATCGGCCGGACATTGTCTTCGGAGAAGCCGATTCACCCTGCAGAAAATGCCGGTGAAACGTGAGAGCGACACTGCAATTCGGGCAATTGCGCGCTTCACCGCAATTGCTGCACAGCAGCGAGGTGGAAAATCCCCGCCGGTTCAAAAACAAAATCGTCTGCTCCCGTTTCTCGAGACGATCAGCGATGGCTTGCGACAGTCTCTCGGACAGAATGGCGGCTTTCTTTTCTTTTCTTCGTTCCTGGCGCAGATCGACGATACGTATGAGCGGCATCTGCTTTTGATCTACGCGCTGCGTTAGCGTAACGAGCCGGTACTTTCCAGTAGTTGCGTTATGATAACTCTCCAAAGAGGGCGTGGCGCTGCCTAAAACGACGACGCATTTTTCCACCTTCGCGCGCACGACTGCGACATCGCGGGCGTGATATCGCGGTGCTTCTTCCTGTTTGTAAGTTGTTTCGTGTTCTTCATCGACAACGATCAGTCCGAGATTCTTTAGCGGTGCGAATACCGCGCTGCGCGCGCCGATCACAATCCGGGCGCGGCCGGAATGAATTTTGTGCCATTCATCGTGCCGTTCGCCCTCGGACAAGTGACTGTGCAAAACAGCGACGTCGTCCTGCGCCTCGGCGAATCGGCCTTTGAAGCGTTCCACAGTTTGCGGTGTAAGCGAGATTTCGGGGACGAGAACAATTGCTGTGCGTCCACGGCCGAGCGCCGCGCGGATGGCTTGCAGATAAATTTCGGTTTTACCGGAACCGGTGACGCCGTGCAACAAAATCGGACGCGCTTTCTCAGGTGCGTCGAGCGCTTGGTCGACTTCATTCAATGCGTGGGTTTGCTCTTCGTTCAGAACTAGATTCGACGTCGCGATGAATTGTTCCTCGCCATGCGGATCGCGCACCACTGCTTCTTCACGCGTCTCAGCAAGGCCGCGCTTCACGAGCGCGCGCAGCGTTTGGTTATCGAGCGAGGTTTGCCGCAGGAGTTCCGTCGCGCGTATGGGCTTTTCCAAATTTGAAATCGCCTCCAAGAGTTCCGCCTGCCGCGGCGCACGTCGCCGCAGTTTTTCGAATTCCGCTTCGTCAATGTCGCGCGCCGGTTGCACGAACAGCTGTTTCTTCCAGCCGACTTCAGCGCGCCGGATCACTTGCGGCAGCATACTGCGCATCACGGTTTCGATCGGGCAGCAGTAGTAAGTGCCGATCCACCGCGCCAGTTCGAGCAACTGCTCACTCAAGACCGGCGCATCTCCGATGATCGCCTCGATGGGTCGAATGCCTTTGGCTTCGCTCTCCTCGGGAATCGCAACGACCGTTGCCAGCGCCGATTTATCACGAAATGGCACCCGCACACGCGAGCCAACTCCAACGCGCGAGGCTAGATTTTCCGGCAGGGAATAATCGAGCTCGCGATGAATTGCCCGATCAACGATGACCCGAACGTAGCGCGTCTCACGGTCTTGGTTCATGCTCGTGCTCGTGCCGCAACTTTGTAATCGGCTATTGTAACATGACTTAATGATACAGTTCCTTTTCAAATTGGTTCTCTGCGTATTGCTGGCAATCGCCGCGGCCTTTGCTTATGTCGCAGCGAAATCGGGGGATCCGCTGTACGCGTTTTACGAATGGATGAGCCCGGCACGATTTCATCAGTACGACCGGCTTATACGCAGCGTTGCGTTAGAACATCATCTCGACCCGATGCTGGTGAAAGCCGTCGTCTGGCGTGAGAGCCGTTTCGATTCAACAAAACGTGGCACTCATGGAGAGCGCGGCCTGATGCAAGTGAGCGAAGTAGCGGCTAACGAGTGGGCGCGCGAAAATAAGATCGCCGGTTTTAATCCCGATCAACTGTTCGAGCCAAAGACAAATCTGGAGGCGGGCACCTGGTATCTGCATCGGGCCATGGAACACTGGACCCATCAGCCCGATCCGACTCCTTTCGCTTTGGCGGAGTATAACGCCGGCGCCACTCGTGCCCGGCGTTGGACCGGTGGAAACGGCGTCGCCGAGATGCCGGAACGGCAGTTTCTGCAAAAGATCGATTTTCCCGCGACGCGCAGATACGTCGAGTCGATTATCGACCGCTACAAATTCTACCAACGGCGCGGTCGCATGTGACGAGAGGCTGCGTGCAAAATTGCGGGTATCGAGGTGCGTCGCGTTTTCCACTTGTGCGGTAAGAATGTGCTAACTAGAGTTCGCGATCTTCGTTGAGGGCGGAATGGGCAGCGTGTCTTACTTAAGAGTCTGTACGTTTGTTTGCGTCTTGCTGGCACTGGGCAGCGTCGTAAGCGACCACGGGTCGTTAGCCCAGACGGCTGCGCCGGGCGCATCGCAGTTCAAAATTGAATCGGGCAGACATGAGGCGCGCACGGAATCGCAGAGTTGGTTGGAGCTCACCAACACCAACGAATTTTTACCGGAAAATGGAACGATTTCGCCGCCATCGCCCACGCGAAGCAGTTTCATGGCAACGTGGCTCGGTGTGGCGGGCGCGGAGGGATACTTGCTGGACGTGTCCACTAGCAGCTCGTTTGATAGTTTTGTCGAGGGGTATCACGACCTCGAGATTAACAACGTGACCGGGCGAGTGGTGACAGGGCTGAGCCGGGGCACCACGTATTACTACCGCGTTCGCGCTTACGATGCCGCTGGTGCGGGCAATTACTCAGATGTCATGACTGCTGCGACCGTGCCGACAGTGGGATTAGTGATTCATGCGACATTCGACAGTTCGATTACCAGCAACCCAAATGCTGCGGCCATCGAGGCGATGATTACCCGAGCCATTTCAGTTCACGAATCCTTGTTCACTGATCCGATTACAATCCAGATTCGTTTCCGCTATTCCACGACTGCTCCTGACGGGACGCCTCTGTCCATGGGGACTCTGGCGCTTACTAATATACTACTTTACGAGATTCCATGGAGCAGTTACATCAGCGCGCTCAGAGCGGATGCAACGACCAGCAATGACACGCAGGCGAACGCAAATCTTCCGGGCACCGCGCTCTCTGCTGACGTCAGGCCATCCAGCGCAGACGGCAGGGCAGTGGGCCTGAACACTCCGCCGGCAATGTTTGCAAACGGTAGCATTGGGCAGGCCGGGCCGTATGACGCGATCGTGACGCTTAATTCTGCAGCACCGTATCAGTTCAACCGACCTCCCAGCGCAAGCAGCTTCGACGCTCAGCGTGCAATCGAACACGAAGTAGATGAGGCGATCGGTCTCGGTTCGCGCCTCGGCGAAAATAGCAGCGACCTTCGGCCTCAGGACTTGTTTAGTTGGTCTTCGCCTGGCAACAGAAATATCAGTACTTCCGGCACGCGCTATTTCTCGATCAATGGCGGCGTGACTAACATCGTGAATTTTAATCAGAATCCGGAAGCAGATCTCGGTGACTGGTTCAGCGAGGAGTGCCCGCAGACGCATCCATACGTGCAAAATGCTTTTGCCTGTGCCGGACAGTATTCCGACATCTCGGCGACATCACCTGAGGGCATTAATCTCGATGTTATCGGGTACGACCTAACTCAATCAACTAATACAAGCCTTGGTAACATCAGCACCCGCAGCTTTGTCCAAACCGGTGAGCATGTGATGATTGGTGGTTTTATCGTTCAAGGGACTGGGTCAAAGAGAGTCATCATTCGTGCGATTGGCCCTGAACTTAGTCAGTATGGGATCGCCGATGCCTTGGCTAATCCCACATTGGAACTGCACGACGGAAGCGGAGCGCTGCTTGCCACTAATGATAACTGGCAGACGACCATACTCGGTGGGATTATCACCAGCAATCAGGTCAGCGATATTCAGAACAGTGGGCACGCTCCCACCGCGACAACCGAGTCGGCGATCATTGCCGACCTGCAACCGGGCAATTACACCGCCATCGTTCGCGGTGTAAACAACACTGTTGGAGTTGCTCTGGTCGAAGCGTACGACTTGAGTGCCGGCGGGAGTTCAAGTCTGGGTAACATCAGCACCCGTAGCTTTGTTCAAACGGGTGAGCACGTGATGATTGGCGGTTTTATTATTCAAGGCACTGCTCGAAAGAGGGTGATCATCCGTGCGATTGGCCCTGAACTGACGCAATATGGGATCGCCGATGCCCTGGCTAACCCCAGATTGGAACTGCACAACGGAAGCGGAGCATTGATTGCTACCAATGATGACTGGCAGACAACGATACTGGGCGGCATCATCATCAATAATCAGGTCAGCGATATTCAGAACAGCGGCCACGCCCCGACTGCGGCAAGCGAATCAGCGATCATTGCCGACCTGCAGCCGGGCAATTACACCGCCATCGTGAACGGTGTAAACAACAGTGCTGGAGTTGGTCTAGTCGAAGTCTACGATTTGAATTAATAGCCGCATCGACGGCGGCGTGATTCAGGTTTAACCGTCTTGGTGATGACCAAAGAGGAAATCGCCGGCGTTCTGGAGCAAGTCGCAACGCTTCTGGAGCTGAAAGCTGAAAATCCGTTCAAGATTCGCGCGTACACTAATGCGGCGCGTGCGATTGAAACATTTGGCGGGAACGTGCCAAAGTTTCAGGACGAAGAAGCCGTCGCGAAAATTCCGGGGATTGGAAAAAGCATCGCGCTGAAGATCAAGGAGCTGGCCGAAACTGGATCGCTCAATTATTTCCGGGAATTGAGCGCAGAGTTTCCACCGGGAATTCTGGAATTATTTTCGCTGCCCGGGCTGGGCGCCAAAAAGATCAAGGTTCTCCACGACAGGCTGGGTGTTAGTTCGATCGCGCAATTGCAAAAGGCATGCGAAGAGGGGCGCGTCGCGGAGTTGACGGGCTTTGGGGAAACAACACAGCAAAAGATTTGTGACGCCATTGCCCGGCGGGCATCACACGCTGGTTCGTTTCAATTCGGCCAGGTCGCAGGTGAGGCTGAAGCGCTCCGATCGGATCTCGCTGCGCACGAAGCAGCGTTGCAAGTTGAGATCGCTGGGAGTTATCGACGGCGAAAAGAAATCGTCCACGATCTCGATTTGCTCGTGGCAACAAAGGAACCGGAAGTGGTTACGAAATTTTTCGTTTCCCATTCGCTCGTCGAATCTGTCATCGCACAAGGCCCCACAAAATCCAGCGTGCGCCTGCGTTCCGGAGTGCAGTGTGATCTGCGAGTGGTCACGACAGCGGAATTCCCGTTTGCCCTTGCTTACTTTACCGGAAATAAGGAACACAACATCGAGATGCGCAGCCGCGCGTTGCATCGGGGCTGGACGCTGAATGAATATCGGCTCGCTCTGGTTGCAGTTGATCCGAAGGCGAAGAAGAAAAAGTCACCAGCCAAAATTCCAGATGTGCGGGACGAAGCCGATTTATATCGCGCGGTCGATCTCGATTTTATTCCGCCGGAGCTGCGGGAAAACTGCGGCGAATTCGAAGCGGCCGAACAGCATTCGCTGCCAAAACTCATCGAGAAAGAAAATCTGCGCGGCGCGTTTCACTGCCATACCGTCGCGAGCGACGGTCATAACACACTCGAAGAAATGGCCGAAGCGGCGCGCGAACTCGGGCTGGAGTATCTCGGCATTGCCGATCACAGCCGCAGCTCGGTTCAAGGTCACGGGGTTGCCGCGGAAAAGTTGCTCGAACAAGTCGCCGGGATTCAAGAGCTAAACAAGAGATTCGACGGATTTCGTTTATTTGCCGGAGTCGAATGCGATATTTTGCGCGACGGCTCACTCGATTTTCCCGATGAAGTGCTGTCGCAACTCGACTACGTCGTTGCGTCAGTTCATTCCGCTTTCAATTTGAGCGAATCCGAGATGACCCAGCGCGTCATTCGCGCGTTGGAAAATCCGTTCGTCACGATGCTGGCGCATCCGACGGGGCGATTACTGCTGAAACGCGACCCGTATCAAATTGATATTCCAGCTGTGCTCGATGCAGCAGCGCGCACCGGCACATGGATCGAGCTCAACGCTGCGCCCAAGCGACTGGATCTCGACTGGCGCTGGTGGCCACTGGCCAAGCAAAAAGGCGTTAAGTGCGTGATTAACCCTGATGCTCATCGCACAGAGCGACTGCAAGATTTGTGGTTTGGAATCGGTATTGCGCGCAAAGGCTGGCTCACCAAACAGGATGTGGTGAATTGCTTGCCGCTCAGCAAAATCGAACAGGCGCTGCGATCGAAATCTGGTAGGGCGCGATCGCCGAGCGCGCCGGCAATTCGGTGACGACCGCCGCCTCGTCTGTACCTCAAGCCTTCTCTCTTTGCGGCATAAACATCGTCAGACATTTGCAGGCGCCGCCGGCTTTGATGAATTCGCTCATCGGCAAGGCGTGACAGCGGTACCCGCGCTCTTGCAGCTTCGTCACGAGCTGCGGCGCGCCTTCGGGCAAAACAATGTCGCGGTCGATTACCACGGCATTACATGAGAAGTGCATCGCTTCTTCCGGTGCGACATCGATCAAATCAATCACGTGCGCCCGGATTGCGCGTTGTCCGTATTCATCGAAGGCAGCCGGAAACCAAAACGCGCCGCCATCTGGCAGCGGACAAAAGCATGTGTCGAGGTGGTAAAACCGCGGATCAACAAGTTCCACCGAGATCGCAAGACAACCGAGCATTTCTGCTATGGCGCGATGCGATTGAATGTCCGAACGAAATTTGTAACCGCAAAAGAGCGCATCGCCGCCAAAGAGCGCGTCGCCTTCGCCTTCGAAATAAAGTTTCTGCGGCAGCCAATCGATTTCGTAGCCGTGTTGCTCCATCCATTTGGCGAAAAACGGTTGCTCTCCGGCGCGTTCTTTGTGGCGGAAATTACTGGGGATGAATCTGCGGCCAACCGTCAATCCGGCGTTGGCGGTAAAGACCATGTCGGGCAGCCGCGGCTGCGGCGGGATCAGATGAACCGTGCAAAATTTGGAAAGCGTCGCGTGCAGTTGTTTCCACTGCTCTTGCACGATCGCCGTTTCGGCGCCCCGGGCGACGCTCATCCAGGGATTAATTTCGTACTCGATCTCGTAGTAATCCGGCGGACAAAGAAGCAGCTCACGCATACGACCGAAAAATCTACTGGCTGAGCTTGGACTCGCTGAGACAATCGGCGAGTTCTCGCAGAAAAGGTTCCACGTCGGTGACCATGCCGATCGACTGTAACGGCTGTTGTTCGACAACTCGCTCGACCGCTGAAGCATCGATGTCGACGCATACGATTTTAACCGTGGGCGCGAGCATGCTCACCACCGCAAGCGAATGCCGTATGCTCGCCAGCAGCAATGCGTGTGTCACGTCGGCGAGTTTTTCGCGTAATAGTTTTTGGCCCTCAATCGCATCTGTCGTTGCGCCGGGCAACGATCCCTCATCCCGAATCGACCCGGTGAGTACTACATCGACATTGTTACGGACGCAGGCGTGCATAATGCCGCTGGTCACGAGATTTTTCTCAACAGCTGCGGCAACGCTGCCGGCCTGGCGAATCGTGTTGACCGCGCGCATGACGTTCTCGCGGCCGCCGCGCGCGAACGCCGCGTCGACGCTGATACCCAAAGAGGTACCGAACAGCGCCCGTTCCACGTCGTAACCGGCAAATGGATTTCCGGCAAAAAGTCGATCGACGTAATCCGCCTCGATCAGGCGAACCAAATGCTGACCGGCGCCGGTGCGCACGATCGCAGGGCCAGCCACGACTGCGATTTTGCCTTTGCCCTTCCGAGCGCGGCGCAGTTCCTCAGCCAATTCGCGAATAATGGCCGATTTCGGTTCATCAGAATCGATGATCGTGTTGATGAATTGAAAAATATCCGTGCGCGATGTCACGCGCTGCACAGGAACCACCCGCACACCCTGATGGCCGATGACGATTTCGTCTCCTTTGTGAACGTCGAAGAATTTAACGGCTCGTGCGGCGCGTCCTTTTCGGTCGACTGCGATTGCGGTGTCCATCATGGTGGGCCGAACCTCGATCTCCTTGCCATCAATCCTGACGAAGGTTTGTTGGTTCGTCATCACATAGAACTCGGGCGGGAAAACTCCGTCGGTTGGAGCGGGAGCTAGCTGTGCATCGGCGCGTTCGGCGACTTCGGCGCCGTGCTGTCGCAGTCTCAGAATTAATTCATCTAGCGCATCATTTGTTTCCGCTGAGACCTCGATGCGGGCAAAACTTTGGTCTGCACGCTTTTGGCCGATGGTGATCTCGCCGATTTTAAAGTTAGCGCCGTGGGTTAAAATTTGATCGAGCACCTTCGGTAGAATGAGGGAATCAATGATGTGACCACGTAACTCGATCGTCTCCGAAAACATCGACAGAAGTTAGCGAGGGAAAAGCACCGCGCCAGTGAGCGAAACTATGTCGTGGCGCTTGTGCCCGTGGGTGAATTTGATACGTATGCGCTGACACAAACGCCTCTACAACGAGCAAGATTGATATGGAGAAACCAAACGCCCGTGGCCCTACGCCCGGCCGCAAAGCTGTTAATGCACTCGGAGCCAGGCTGAATCGTAAACCCAAGCGGCCGCCACCGCTGCCGTTGAAGAAAAAAATTTCGGACGCGGATCGCGCTAGTAATCGCTAGAGACGATTGATGCACAACGATTTGCCAGCTCTCGCCGCCAAGATTGGGGAGAGACTTTCAATCAGCTCGGAGTACGTCGTCACCCAGCCTGCGGAGTTGCGGGTTTTGCGGGAGATGCCCGAACACGAACTTCATGAATTTGCAACGAACCACGGCTGGCGCATTATCCGTCGCCTCGGCGGACGGCAAATCGAATTCTACAATGATGCGAGCGTGCGCGCGCCACTGTAGACAGCTAGCGACCCCGCGCTGCGGCGTCCGCACATCGCAACGCGATGCTCCTACCTAGTCCCACTGGACAGACCGAAGCAGTTGGCTTACCAAATGACGCGTTCCAAATGGAAGCGGCGAAGATTTATTTCATCATTTTTGGCCTGCTCACGATCGCCGGCGGCATTGTCGGCTACGTCAAGGCTGGCAGCACGGCATCCATCATTGCCGGAGGAATCACAGGGGTTTTGCTGCTCGTAGCGGCATTGCTTTTGCCTGAACACCGCGTCGCCGGATTGGCGACTGCGCTGATTGTCTGTGTTTTGCTGGCTGGACAGTTCGTACCGAAATTCTTTCGCACCGGCAGAATCATGCCTGCCGGTTTGATGTCAGTGTTGAGCGTGATCGGGATTATTGCAGCGATCGTCGTCTGGCTCAGAAAGTAATCGCGTGGCAAAAATTCGCCTTCGTACGTGGCGGCGGTTGGTGCTGGTTTTGTTCGCCGCGATTTTTGCGGCGATTGTTTATCGTTGGATTTCGCTTGAACGACTGCAACGCTTTGCGCCCATCGAGATATCCGAAACGCCGACCCCAGCACCGACGGCAACCCGGTCGCCGGTGGTTACCGGGAAATTGGAGACCGCAAAACTGTTCAATGGCATCACACTTCACTCCACTGTTGAGACAACTCCTGGTGCAGATGCTGCAACCGAACGCGTGCAACCCGAGAGTTACGTACTGGATCTCAAGCTGCTCGCGCGTGTGCCTTCACCGAACAAGACAATCGAGGAACTGGCGAAAGTCAGTCCGCAATTGCCGACGCTTTTGCCCGGCCTGAGTTCGATCATGTCAGGTGAACCCGTTTCGCCGCTTTTCACGCAGCTTTACGACACGAAAGTCAGAATGCTGCGCGAGAACCTAGGCCGGCTCGATTTGCTTTTATCGCGCCACAATTTTTTCGATTGCCAGACGATTCTACAGCTTCAGCATCCTCAAACTCATCGCCGAGCGCTTCTCCTCCAGGCGGAAATGGATGTTGACGCTGATGGTTCCGATTCCGATCGCCTGCCAGTTGGCACCGGTACATCGGCGAATTTCAAGCCGGCCACGAGTTATCGTTGGGACAAGAAAACGGAGGCGGCCAACCCATATCTCGCTGGGACGGAACAGCGATTGAAACGGGCAGAAGACGATTACGCGCTGGCAAGTACCGCGCCCGCGCGCAAACGCGAGCTGCGCAACGCAATCGCAGAATTACGCAACGAAATTGGCACGCTGAAAAAGTATAGTTTCCTGATCGGCGCGACCGATCCATTCATCGTGGTTCCGGGCACTTTTACCCATGGCTCCGATCCGGTTAGAGTGGGCGATTACGCGATCGTAGTTTTTGGTGATGCTATTTATCCAGCCATCGTCGGAGACGTTGGTCCCAACGACAAAGTTGGTGAGGCGTCGCTGCGCATCGCAAAAGAACTCAACGCGCTTGCAACAGCTTACAATCGGCCGGTGAGCGATCTCAAGGTAAGTTACATAATTTTCCCGGGAACGGCTGAGAAGCCATTCGGTCCTCCTGACTTGGACAAAATCCAATCGCGTTGCGAAATGTTGCTAAAAGAAATCGGCGGCGCGAGCGTTCCGTTACATCATTGGGAAAACATTATTCCTTCTCCCACTCCCAGCCCGACCCCAAGTCCTTCGCCGTCTCCTTCGTCAACTGCGTCAGGAACACCTTCTCCTAGGCCGTCGCCGACATTCGCATTTCACGTTTCAACTCCGGTTGAGACCGCCTCGCCCGGCACGACCGTCGCGCCAACGCGTTCACCCGCCGGATCAAGAAGTCCTCGCAGCAAACGGAAGCCGTGAATCCCGGAAATCCGATCACACGGGCCGCTAGCGACAACCAGTGCTTGGATCTGATGCACACACTGATGGCTTACCGCCACGAGCCAATTAATTCGAAGCTCATGAAAATCCGCCACAAATACTCCATGCTTCACGGGGACGTTCTGATTTTGATCTATCATTTCGCGAAGCTTTGCTCCGGCGCGATTCTCGAGATCGGCGCGTTTGTTGGAGGAGCAACAATTTCCGCAGCGTTAGGCGTCCGCGATTCAGGTCAGGAGAAGAAATTGATCGCCATCGAACCCGGCGGGGGCGTGAAACACAAAAGGCTCGGCACTCGAAATATCTTGCGCGACTTAGAACGCAATCTCGCCAGGGAGCGTGTGGCCAACATGGTCACGTTGGTCAAGGGGCAGTCGTTTAAGCCGGAAACGGTGTCCGCTGTGCGCCAAGCACTCGGTCCGGATCAAGTCGGGCTATTAATCCTCGATGCCGATGCGTCGAAACGCAGAGATATCGATTGTTACCGCGACAAATTTGCCGAAGGCAGCTGGGTCGTGATCGACGACATATTCGGCGCTGAAGCCAACGAAAAGATCACACCGAGCCGCGCGGATGTGGATGCACTAGTCGCAGAAGGTTTGTTGGAGCCGCTGGGATTTTACGGCTGGAGCACATGGGTCGGACGCTGGCATGGCGCTGCGCGCCGTCACGCCGCCTGAAGCGTAGAGCTCATTCTGAGCGACGCGAAGAATCTCTGATATTTCGCGACGCTCAGTTGCCGCAACATGAAATCAGAGAATATATCGATGCGCTCAACGTTACAGATTGTGAAAAGCGCTCCGACAGCAGTAAGTCTTCGCCGATCCTCGCACGACAGTTCAAACTTCCTCCGGTCCGACAACCAGATGGATCACTCCGTCGGGTGCAGAGATGAAGAAGCCATTAAAATCTTCGCGCAACTGCTCGACTTCGTCACGACGCGAGACGCCGTGAATCTTTAAAAATGACTCGGCGGCTTCGGTATCGTTCGTCTCCAATTCCAGCCAGACATCGGGGTGACTCAGGTTGGGCACGCTGTCGATCCAGAGCCGGTTCGGGCCGAATTGAAAAATGCAGCCGTCCTTTTCCTCCTCGATCAAGGGCAGCCCCAATGTGTCGCGATAAAAGGCAACGGTCTGCTCGTACGTGTGGCTCGGACACTTGATCGCGATGTTCGCGCCGCCTGAAAACTGCGGCCCTTCAAGTTTGGCAACCATGGCTTCGCTGACGTTAAATAGTCAAACCGTTAAATCGTTCAATCGGGCAAAGCGCGACTACGCTCTGAAAATGGCAACCTTCCACCACTCTGTCACTCCATTAACCCCCGCCGCTTCCGCCCGGCTCGGTCATTTTGAGGGGATCCAAAGCGCGCTCGAGTTCGTCTTTGGGCAAGATCTGTTTCTCTCGCGCAATCTCGCGGACGGTTCGTCCGGTCTTGGCGCTCTCCTTCGCAATTTCCGCCGCGCGATCGTAA
>DASXYB010000250.1:0-6458 GCA_036502745.1 Candidatus Udaeobacter sp. | reverse complement strand
CCGAATTTCATGCAGCAGCTGCAAGGGTTTTCACGTCTGCAAACTGTTCCATCTGAGCCGGCGACTGCTGCCAGGCGCAAGGTGTGGATATTGAGTTCCTGGCGGGACTTGGTGTTGTACGTTGGCACACCGCTGCTGCTGATACCCGCGTTCGCGTTGGCCCAGGCAAAGTGGAGTCCGCAGGACATTTATCTCTTTGTCGCTGCGTTCGGCGCCATGGGTCATCACCTGCCAGGGATGATCCGAGCCTACGGCGATCGGGCATTGTTCGAACGCTTTAAGTGGCGCTTCATTTTGGCGCCGCTGTTTCTGCTGGCAGTGTGCGTGGCTTTTTTCTGGTGGGACCTCAAAGGCATCCTTTTGGTGGTTTTTTTCTGGGGCGTTTGGCACGGCTTGATGCAGACCTACGGGTTTTGCCGCATCTACGACGCCAAAACGGGAACGTTCGACACGCTTACCCGCCGGCTTGATTTCGCGATGTGCGTGGTTTGGTTTGCCACCGCGGTGGCACTTTCCACATATCGGTTGAGCGACACGCTGGACACGTACTACCTGTGTGGCGGGCCATTCATTCCGCCCTCAGTTGTACGGCTCGGGCAGAACGTGATTTTGGGCGCAGCCATTTTTGTGTCGGTTTTGTTCGCCGCGCATTTTGTTCGAACTTGGATCGCCGGGCATCGGCCAAATCCGGTAAAACTTGGATTGTTGGTCACGAGCATCGCGTTTTGGTGGTATTGCAATAACCTTGTCTCAAATATCCTCGTCGGGATTGCGCTGTTCGAAGTTTTTCACGACGTTCAATACCTGTCGCTAGTTTGGATCTACAATCGCAACCGCGTCGAGAAGGACAGCAACATTGGTGGCTTCATGCGATTCGTATTTCGGAGGAGCGGCTCCCTCGTCGGCCTTTATGTCGGCCTCGTCTTTGCGTACGGCTCAGTTTCTTTCATCAATGCGCATGTCGGAATGGATACCGTCAAACGCATCCTCACTGGTGTAGTGACCGCTTCTACTTTGCTCCATTTCTATTACGACGGATTTATCTGGAAAGTTCGGGAGCGTTCGACCCGTCAATCGCTAGGACTCGCCGGCGGAACCTCCGATGTATCGCTTGGCGGTATGCTTCCCAGCTGGGCGTGGCACGGCTTGAAATGGGTAGGCGTGTTCGTCGTGCCACTCGGCGCATTGTGGTTTTGGCAAACGCATCTCTCCGTTCCCGATGTGCAACGCATGGCCTGGGTGGTGGCAGATGTGCCTAGCGGCGCAAAACCGCATTTTGATTACGGCTCGGCGTTGCAGAAGGAAGGGAAGCTGGAACAAGCGGTCGAAGAGTACAAAATCGCGCTCCAGTTCGACCCCAACTATGCCGGCACTCACATGAACCTTGGGAGTGCTCTAAGCGAGCAAGCGAAGTTCGACGCGGCCGTGCCGCACATGGAAACAGCGTTGCGACTCGAACCAAACAAGGGCGACTTTCATTTAATGTACGCAAATTTACTGCATCGGATCGGGCGTAACGACGAGGCTACGCTTCACTTCGAAACCGGCACACGCCTGAAGCCAAACTCAGCAGACGCACATTACAGTTACGCAGCTTTCCTTTTGGAAGTGGGCAAAATTGACGAATACGTGAGCGAGCTTCGGACAGTTCTCCGGCTCAAGCCGAAATATCCGCAAGCTGAGCTCCGCCTCGCGGACGGACTTTTTGCGAAAGGAAATCTGAAAGAGGCGGAGGCATCTTATCTGGCAGCGCTTCGGACGGATCCGGAACTGACCGTTGCCTACAATAATCTGGGCAGAGTGTACCTGGCCCAGGACAAGATTTCTCAGGCCGTCGTCCAGTTCACTGAAGCGCTGCGGCGCAATCCGGGATACAAGGAAGCTGAGGAAAACCTGCGCGAGGCGAAGGCGGCCGATGCCGAGCTTTTCCCAGCGGCTCGCCGTTGATTTTGAGCGACCGCGCGCTTCATCTCAATCTTGATGATGCGTGGCCTAACGACTGGATGGGGCTTCCTGTGGCCGACGCGCGGAGTTGGGGGCCTCGCTTGCGTTTCTCCGCGCCTCCGCGGCTGATCGAACCGTTCTATCGGGAGCGGGGAAGGGATCTCGCAGTGCCATTCCTGCTCTACGGCTCCGGCGACTTTCACCATCTTACAGCGCTCCGATTGCGTTCTGTTGCCGGACCGATCGTCCTCGTCTCGTTCGATAACCATCCTGAT
The DNA here is from genome assembly GCA_036502745.1 of Candidatus Udaeobacter sp. GTDB lineage: Bacteria > Verrucomicrobiota > Verrucomicrobiia > Chthoniobacterales > UBA10450 > Udaeobacter. The sequence continues at coordinate 4,239 of DASXYB010000250.1, read as the reverse complement.
TGGGATGTGCGGCCGCCGAAATGGGCCTGTGGTGCATGGGTGAACCGCGCATTAGAACTTCCAAACGTACGGCTCGTGAGTGTTTGGGGCTGCGCCAATTTCGAATGTTGGTGGCCGCATAGGATTTTCGGTAATCGTGGCGCCGAACGCGCGGGAATTCTTGAGGTCCATCCATGGGTAGATGAGCGCCCATTGAAAGATCGACAGCGCAAAGGCGCGATCCTGCGCGAGGATTGGCGCGAGCGTTTTGAAGAATTTGCGAAACGTGTCGCCGGGGAAAATCTCTACGTCACGATCGATCTTGATTGCCTGTGCATCGAACAAGCGGTGACCAATTGGGAGAGCGGCCGCTTCACCGTCGACGACGTTGAGTGGGCACTTCGGAAATTGCGCCAATCTTCCAGCATCATCGCAGGTGATATCTGCGGCGCGTATTCGCCTCCAAAATATGCCCGTTGGAAGCAAAGTTTCGCTGCTGAGTTCGATCGGCCGAAGTTCGCGCCACCAAACTTGGAACAAGCTCGGGCGACAAATTTGGCAACTCTGGAAAAACTTTGGCCGTCGTTAGGCAGATCGTTGTAGGGCGAGCCCACCGCCGTGGACCGGCACGTGCCCTTTCCACGATCCTCTCTCATTAACACCCTGCTTCAGCGGGGTGTTAGACCTGACCAGTAGTCAGTGAACCACTGAAGCGGGTTGCGACGAATAAATGAGAGGAGCGGCCTCGGAATGCCAATCCTCTTCAACTCATCGAAACTAAAACGATCCCTGCAGTGATGAGGAGTGCGCCAATGGCGAGCCGCGCGTTTATTTTTTCCTTTAAAACAACCGTCGCGAGCATCGTGATAAAGATCACGCTCAAGCCTTGGAAGGGGTAAAGATAACTCAGATCGAAGCGCTGTAGCAGTCCCAGAGTCAGGAAAAACGAAATCGTCATTAGGACGATCCCGATCGCAACGCGCGACATGAAATAGGAGTTGCGCATGCCCTTTGTCGCCGAGAATTCCATCGCTTTCTTGAGGATGAGTTGCGCTGTCACAAAAGTGACCAGCGAAATAAGGATGAACAGAAAAGCGAGAAAACTCACAGGCGTTCCTCCATTTTTGCGATCGGCTTTGCCACCAACGCCAGGCCGAAAACTACCAGTGCGATCCCGCACCAACGCAAGGCAGAAATCAGTTCGCCGAGAAAAATCCAGCAGCCCAGTGGAACAAGAATATCGACTACGCGCGAGAGCGGATAGGCAAGGCTTAGCGGGATGTATCGAAGCACGTAAAGCCAACTGATGAAGCTTGCGATAATGAGAACAATGGCCCACCACACCAGCGGCGACGCCAAACCGTTGATTCCGGTCCAGGAAAATGCGTCGTCCGGCGCAGCGACCGCCATTGCGCCGCGTTTCAAAAGAAGTTCGGACGCGAATACACATACCACGCTTAAACCGAGTTGCAGCCACGGGTTCCCAAAGCCGGATGGCCGATTTTGCATCCGCTTTTCTAGCGTGCGATCAAAGCACCGCAACCGATTTTGAATTGCGGTTGGTGGGAGTGCGTCACTCCGTGCGCGCCGTGGCATTCGGGCGTGCAGGGGACCGCCCGCCGTGCCAAGTGATCTCTGCACTATCAAAGCTCGTGCGCGTTTGGGAACCGCTGCAACACTGGATCGTGCCGCGTCGGCCCCAGATATTTGATCACGCCGCGAAAGATCAGATTCAGTAGCGGATTAGTGTGCATGATATAGAGGTCGAGAGGGACCAATTCGCAGTCCAGATGCAGCTTCGGCTCATAATTGAGCGGGTTGCTGTAGTAATACTTCAATCCTTGTTGTAGCGACCACGCGATGATATCGCGCAGCGTGTAAAAGTATAAGTGCAGATCAAGAGCGACACCGTAATCCAGCCCGATGCATTCATCATAAATTGCGTCGCTGCAGACGAGGCCGAAACTGAACGCAACGATCCTGTCGTCTTGTCGCCAAATGAAAAACCGCGCCCGATCTGGCATCCGCTCAGCAATGGCGCGGAAATAATCTTTGGTCAGCGTCTCAAATTTCAGGGGTGATCGCTCGTGGACGGCCAGATAGAGCGGATAGAGTTCGTCGATACAAGGTGTGACGTCGTTCACCACCTCCATGTCGATCTTTGAAGCGCGCTCCGCTTTGCGGAACTTTCGGCGCAAATCTTTGCGCGTCGCCTTGCTGAGTGTGCCGAAATATTCGTCCCAGTTTGCATAGGGGAGTTGCAGCCGCGTCATCGGCATGCTCGGAATACGTGCGTACGCATTCGAGAGTAGCGTGTTGAGCGCTGAGCGATAATTCGCCGGGAAATCCTTAAAGACAACCAGGGAAGCTTTATTTCGCCTGGCGTAGGTCCCAAGAGTTTCCTGCAACGTCTTTGCTACCCACAACGCGTCTTTTTCATCGTATGCTCCCAGGTCACCTGCGCCCGCCCCGCAGCCAACCATCAACACACGCATCGTGAGAAAGCGCGGAAAAATCTTGCGGATTCGATCGACAATAGATCGGATCTTGCCGGGTACGGCTTCTACTAAGTTTTGCCGGACAAAGAACACCGGCTGAACTGCGCGGACGTTTGCAGACGCATCCTCGAGCAACAGATACTGATGCTCGAAACCGCACTCCAGCGTTTCTTCCACGATCTCGTAGTAACGATAATCTTTGCACTTGTCCTGAAACGCTCGTTTCCAAGCCTCGCAGTTCTGCAACTCAGGCAGTTGCACAAGCGTCACGGAACCTTCCGGGCCTGGAATGCGGTCAATCTGTGGCATTGGCAAGGCCTGTCGTTGCATCGAGCAATGCTGCCGATGGACGCACTGGTCTCAGAGATGTCATTCTGAGCGAAGCGAAGAACGTCTGGTCATTTCTGCATCAAGTTGCCACGGTGAAAATCCGAGATTGTTTCGCTTCGCTCAAGATGACACGACCGGTGAGGAGATAAGACTTCCGCCTCCACATGTTGTGACCGCCGCCATAAAACAGCGGCCGCTGCAGGAGGGTTATGTTCACGTCCTCGTGTGAACGTGTGATAATCGTTCGCAACCCTCGTTAGCGCAGGCGTACCGCGTCGGGAACGCTGAAGTTTCGAAAGCAGCGTTACTGCTGCTTAGTCGACTTCTCTTCGATGTATTTGATGACGTCGCCGACGGTTTGCAGTTTTTCCGCATCTTCGTCCGGCACTTCGACCCCAAATTCTTCTTCAAAAGCCATTACCAATTCGACAATGTCCAGTGAGTCTGCTCCTAAATCCTCGATAAATGATGCCTGTGGCGTGACCTGTTCCGGGTTCACGCCAAGCTGTTCGACGATGATGTCCTTGACCTTTTCTTCGATCGATTTTTCCGCCATAAATTTGTTCGGTTGATATTAGTCGCGCGGTAATAAGTCCGACAGCTGCCGGACAATCCGGGCACAGCATCGCAAGTAAATGAATTAAATCGGATGTCAATCAATTTTCGGTAGTGGCTCAGTTTGAAAAATAAAAACTGGCGATGCGTGGACGTTTAAGCATATTACGGAATGCCAAAGAGAAAGATGGGCATTCCAGAAGACGTAAATCAGAATGCGGCGCGTATCGTCGCCCTTTCTACGGGGCAACCAATACCACAACTCTCGCCTTCCCAAGAAAGGCGAATGCGCAGCGAGGCTGCGGCTATTTTGGGGCGAATGGGCGGAAGCAAAGGCGGAAAGGTGCGGGCGGCTACACTGACGGCAGAACGCCGATCAGAGATCGCGCGTCGCGCTGCTCGCGCCAGGTGGAACAAGAAGTAGCGGTGACCACAATCGTCAGCTTGGCAGCCCGCGATTTCATCGCGGTTGGCTGCGATAGTCTCGCGACGACGAGCACTGAATTACTCGCGCCTTACGATGTGACATCGATCTACTTCGAAGCAAACGGAAACCTGAAACTTGATGCGGCTGGAAAACCGCTGCTCCAGCGCGCAAGCCAGATTTGGGAAAAGGCCGAACGGATGCCGATTGATCAATTGCCAAGCGTTACAAAACTCTATGATCTTGCTCCGTTCAACGCTTGCGTATTATTTGCTGGAGCGTCACGGGTCGGCAACGTGACGATTGCGCATATCGTTGATCTGTTCGTTGCTCAAAGAGACATCAGGAATAGAAAATCTACGTACACGCTTGAGTGGATTGCAGAGAAATTTAAGGAGTTTGTGATGAAACTCTACGATCAGGAAGTTCCGGTGAAATATGCTCGGCAGACGA
>DASXYB010000249.1:0-4321 GCA_036502745.1 Candidatus Udaeobacter sp. | reverse complement strand
GCCAGTTGCCAACCGCGTTCGCTTTGGAAAAGCAGATAGTAGATACGACCGATTCCGACTGGCCCGCTTAGATGCTGCAACTTTACGTCCGACTTCGGCGATGCGACGGCGCCGATGGTCTTTAAGGTGCTCGTGACGCTGTTGTAAACTTGTTCAATTGGATTCGGATGCTGGATCGACACAATCCCGCTCGTGTCCCATTGGATTCCGATTCGCGGCTTCATTTCGCCCGCCGTGGGCAGCAGCGTTGGTTTTACTGGAATATCTAGCTTCGAGCCGTTTCGTTCGACGTGCAGAACAAGCTCTTCATTTGGATGTTTGCTGATGTACTCCAGCAACGCGATCGGATTGTAGATAGGTGTTTCGTTAAAGCCACGAATGATGTCACCGGGACGCAGTCCGGCTGCCGCGGCAGGGCTTTTTGCTTCTACTTTCTGGATGATCGGCGTTTCTGCCGGGTAAATGAGCAGCTGCCGCACACTTTTCCTGCGCCAACCGCGGGTCTCCGCTTTGTACGGTTCGATCGATACCGTTTGCACCTTGTTGTTTCGCTGGAATTTCACCGCAATCTTGTCGCCCTCGCTCCGTACCACGTCCCAGCTGATGCTGTCGTTCATTCCCATGAAACGTCTGACCGGTTTGCCATCTACGGACAGAATTTTGTCGCCCGGTTGCAGGCCGGCCTTTTCCGCTGGCGAACCCGGCATTACATAGCCAATGACGGTCGTTGAATCGCCTTCGCTCACTGGATGACCAACCGCCCAAACGATTCCGGCAAAAAACAAGGCCAGCAGTAAGCTGAACACCGGACCAGCAATGGCTACGATGATCTTGTCGAGCGCTGAAATTTTCGGCAGTCTCGCCCGGTCCAAGTCGGCTTTGCCCTCGATAATATCCATCGGCGCAAGTTGCGGCAGCGCAACAAAACCTCCGAATGGCAGTGATCCGAGCGAATACTGGACGCCGTTAATTGTCTTCTTCCAAAGCGGTTTGCCAAACCAGACGCCGAACTTCTCGATGTATAGACCCCGCCACCGCGCCGCGAGAAAATGACCGAGCTCGTGTACTACGATCAGCAGGTTAAATAGGATCAGAACCTCGAGCAGGATGAAAATGACGCGAGCGATGTGCAAAATCATTTGGTCAGCACGTGATCAGTGATTGCTTGGACACGTCATTCTGTCTGCCGTTGTAAATCTTTTAAGCTTTTACCGATTTAATGCATCCCTGCGCTTGCGCTCGCGCCCACTGATCGGCAGCCAATATTGCATCGAGATCGGCGTGCGCAACGGGCGTGTGTTGGTTCATCACGTGTTCAACGATCTCCCAGATTTCCGGAAACCGTACTTTGCGCTCTAAAAACGCCGCGACTGCGATTTCATTGGCGGCATTCATCACCGCCGGCAATGTACCGCCGGTCTCGCCTGCGCGGCGCGCCAGATTCAACGCCGGAAAGTCGTCATAGCGCGGAGTGGAAAATTCCAACTTCGATACCTTCGAAAAATCGAGAGGCGGTAGCGAGTTCGGGACCCGATCTGGCCAGGTCACGGCGTATTGAATCGGAAAGCACATGTTCGAATAACTCAATTGCGCGAGTGTGGAACCATCCGTGAACTCGACCATTGAATGAACAATGCTTTGCGGATGGATGACTACCTCGACACGGTTCATCTCCACCCCAAAAAGCCAGTGCGCCTCGATCATTTCCAGGCCCTTGTTGAACAATGTCGCGGAATCGATCGTAATCTTGGGTCCCATATTCCACGTCGGATGTTTCAACGCCTGCTCCGGCGTGATCGAGTCGAATTCTGCTCGCGGCGTTTCGCGGAACGGGCCGCCAGACGCAGTAAGGATGATTCGGCGAACGTCTGTTGGAGACGCGACGCCCTCGTCGCGCGCGGCCCGAAGGCGGGCCGGCTCCAGGCATTGAAAGATGGCGTTATGCTCAGAGTCGACCGGCAAAACGTGTACGCTCTTCTCGTGTGCTTCGCGCATCACAATCTCGCCTGCCATGACAAGTATTTCCTTGCTAGCCACAGCGAGATCCTTGCCGGCTTTAATCGCCGCTAGCGCGGGGCGCAAACCCCCTGTGCCGACGATTGCCACCAGCACTATGTCCGCACTTGTCAGGCAGGCGATCTCGACCAAGCCCGATTCGCCCAAAAAAATTCGCGGGTCGTAATCGAGTGCTTTCCGAAGAACATCGATCTGAGTCTCATCAAGCAGGCAAACCGATTCGGGCCGTACTTCGTTAGCAGCGAGGGCCAGCTTTTGTGCGTTGCTTTTCGCCGCGAGCCCGACGATTTCCATCCGCTCCGGAATATCGCGCGCCACTTTCAGCGCGCTTTCGCCGATCGAGCCAGTCGCGCCCAAAATAACGACACGTTTACGATTCACTTGGACAAGCCATCACACGACGATCACAACGGCACACAACGCATAAAGAAGTTCTTTCGGGAGCTTTGCGAATTTTAGTGTCCTTTGTGGTCTTAGTGTCCTTTGTGTGAAAAATAAATTACTCAGGGCACGCGAATCACGAGTCGCATGTAGAAAAACAACAGCGGTGCGGTGAAAAGCAGGCTGTCCAGGAGGTCGAGCGCTCCACCAATTCCCGGGAGCAGATTGCCAGAGTCCTTCACGCCAGTGCTGCGCTTGACGATCGATTCCGCTAAATCGCCGAGGATTGCGGCAACCCCGAGAAGCAAACCGAGTACTGTCGCATGCGTCCAGTTCAGCACGGACAAATGACCCGGCATTAGTTTGTAGAGCGCGAGGCTGCAAAGCAACGCAAGGACAATCGCGCCGGAAAAACCTTCCCACGTTTTCTTGGCGCTGATGTGCGGCACCATCAAATGCCGACCAAAAGCGCTGCCCGTCAGATACGCACCCATATCCGAGAATTTGGTGACGGCGATCAAATACAAGACGTAGAACTGGCCGGTGAGCTGGCCGCTGCTCGAGCGCGGAGTGAGATAAACAATTTTAGTGATGAAATTGAAAAGCCAAAGCACGTAGAGCAGACCGAACAATGTGTAAGCCATCGTTTGCAATGGCTCGTCATTTCGAAGCCGCGCAAACATTTGCCGCCCGAATACCGTCAGCAGAAAGAAAAGCAGGACAGCGACTTCGAAATCGTAGGATCCCGCCGGTCCGATTTTGGAGAAATAATAAAAACTGCCGGCAAGCAGCACCGCCCCACAGATCATTCCGGTGACTTTGAAATTTGGCAGGCCCTTGTGATCGAGCATCCGATAAAATTCCCAAAGCCCAATCATTCCGAACACGCTGATCAATACCCAGAACAGAATCTCGTAACCCGAGAACATGATCAGTAACGCGCCTGTCCATAAGGCGATGGTGCTGGTGAATCGCAGAATGAAAGTGGAACGCGGCGTGACTACGTTCGGGCCGGTTTGTTCCAAGGTTGCAGGCATTGGCTCTGCATCATCTCGAAGGAAAGCGTACTGTGCAAGAGGGAGCGAATCTCTGTCGGTGAGATGGGCGCAGCTTCCCGAGCATTACCTGATCATCGCTCATCAACCCGGCTATGGATTGCGCGGGTATGACGCGCCCTACTGCATTACGCGTGTGCGTATCGCTCCAGCTTTTGCGCCAGGTCAGGAGGAACGTGCGCTACGATCACGGCATCATTCCCCTCATATCGCAGTTCGAGGACGTGACCGACCCGGTGAATCTCCGCGATCAACGCGCTTTCGTTCGCGGGAATCCGGAACCGCGAGCGCAATCGCCATGAGCTGAGCGTGCCCTCGAGCGCTTGCACGAGTTGGTTTACTCCTTCTCCGGTTCGCGCTGAAATCGCGACGCTATCTGGAAATCTCTTGAGGTACGAATCAACGACTTCGCGATTCGCCAGTTTATCGATCTTATTGAAGACGATCAGCGTTTGCTTGCCGTAAGCGTCGAGTTCTTTGATGACTCGATCGACTGCGTCCATCTGTTCGTCCACACGCGGATGACTTAGATCGGCGATCTGAATCAGCAAATCCGCTTCGCTAACTTCTTCCAATGTCGCCTTGAATGATTCAATCAGCGTATGCGGAAGCTTTCGCAGGAACCCAACGGTGTCCGTGAGCAGGACCCGCTGCTTGTTAGGCAAAACAAAGCTGCGCGTCGTCGGATCGAGCGTGGCGAAAAGTTTGTCTTCTGCTACCACGTCCGCTCCCGTAAGCAGATTCAGCAAAGTTGATTTCCCGGCATTCGTGTAGCCAACTACTGCCGCGACCGGCCACTGATGGCGTTTTCGCCCCTGTCGCTGAATAGATCGCGTTTTCCGGACCGATTCCAGCTCGCGCTCGAGCCG
>DASXYB010000248.1:0-2890 GCA_036502745.1 Candidatus Udaeobacter sp. | reverse complement strand
CCGGTAGCCGGATCGCGCGTGAATGCCACTCCCGTCGCGCTGGTATCGCCCATATTTCCGAACACCATCGTCTGCACATTCACCGCTGTTCCCCACTCATGCGGGATGCCGTACTTCCGTCGATAAACGCTGGCGCGGTCGTTCATCCATGAACCGAAGACGGCGCCGATCGCGCCCCAGAGTTGTTCGTTCGGATCCTGAGGAAAAGATTTTCCGGCGCGCTCGTTAATCAAAGCCTTGAACCGCTGCACAAGCTCTTTGAGATCGGCGACGGTCAGTCGCACGTCGGGAAAGTCGTGCTTCCCGTAGCGCTCGTCCTTTAACCGTTCAATGACTGTTTCGAACGGCTCGTGATTTTCGCCCGGCCGTTTTTGAACGCCCATTACCACGTCGCCATACATCTGAAGGAATCGCCGGTACGAGTCCCAGGCAAACCGCGCGTTTTTCGATTTCCGCGCTACGATGTCGACCACTTCATCGTTCATGCCGAGATTGAGAATGGTATCCATCATTCCGGGCATTGAATCGCGAGCGCCAGAGCGCACGGACACCAGCAGGGGCCGTTCCTGGTCGCCGAATCTTTTCCCAGTGGATTTTTCGATCTTGGCTGTGGCGGTCGCGACTTGGGTCTGTAATTGCTTGGGGTACGAGCGACTGTGATCGTAAAAATAACTGCACACCTCAGTAGTAATGGTGAAACCCGGCGGCACTGGCAGGCCGATCCGCGTCATCTCGTGCAGATTCGCGCCTTTGCCGCCGAGCAGCGGTTTCATCGTACCTTTTCCATCAGCATGGCCATCGCCGAAGTAATAAACGTAACGTGGTGTGCGGGTCCTGTTCCGATCGGCGGCTCTCCGCGATCTGAAAGCCATCGGCTTGCGTGTGCGTTGACGTCGTTTTCGGAGATTAGATTTTCGTTTTGTGGCCATATTTGCAGCGGCAGCGACTGCTGTGATGACGAAGCGCCAAACTAAATTCAGGCGTCTGGATGTCAACGCGCGGGGCAGAGGTGGATCGCTTGTCCTAAAGACGATTGGAGCTGGATCGCCGAAGGCGCAGATATCAGACCACGGGCCCCGCAGCGCGGAGTGGCAATGCGTTGAGGACAACGCGCTCCACCTTGTGCAGTGATTAAGCTGGCGCAGTTTCGCCGTTCGTCAGAACTTCGGCAATTGTCGCCGTAAATTCATCAACGCCCGTACTAGGCACGATGATGCTGTTGCGGCGGCCGTGAGCTTCCTCTGTGATCCGCAAGAACCTGCCGCGCTCATTTTCCCGGAGTTCGACATAAAAGTGCTTGCGCTCAATCTGCAGTTCTTTCGCCTCGATGATGTTGTCCATTTTACCTTGCGCGCGCCAGTTTAGGCAGTGGAACTCTGAAAGGGAAGAAAAATCCGCGCCATTTAAGGGAATTTCTTACCAGGTTGGTACTGGGTAAAATCGCGATAATTGAGGACTCCGGAGCGTTCGTGGCCCTGCACGCCGGTTTGCTGTGCTGCTCGCTCCACCTAGACTCTGGTGCGCCTTTTCTGCGCTCTCGACCATGCCTCATTCTATCGATCCTGGTGCGTTCCGATCACCTGACCGGCAACGACCGGCTGTCCCTCTTCCGATCGAAACCGGGTGCAAGCCCCACGATCCATATGCTGCGTTCCGATTCGGAGATTTCGCTCTGTTTACAGCCGGAAATTTACTGTCGATTACCGGTCGCTTGATGCTCGCGATAGCGGTGGAATGGGAAATTTATGCTCGCACCCACTCAGCAACTGCACTAGGGCTTGTGGGCTTAGCAATTGCCATCCCAGTGGTTACACTTTCGCTGCCGGCCGGCCATTTGGCAGATCGATTCAGTCGCAAGCATATCATCCTTTGGTCGCAGGTCTTCAGCGCGCTAATGTCGCTGGCCCTTGCTTTGGTTTCTTGGAAACATCTCTCCATTCCTCAAATCGCGCCGTTGCGTGAGAGTAATCGCATTCTGGCGTCTGTTGCCGCGATATTCGAGCGTCACCATCCCATGTTTCAGTTTGATGACGCGTCAGTCCCTTTGATTTACCTGATTCTTTTCATTGGAGCGTCGGCGCGCACATTCAGTTGGGCTGCTCGCAGCTCGTTTTTCCCGACCTTGGTTCCACGTGATGCATTCGCGAACGCGGTCACCTGGAATAACAGCATTTTTCAAATCGGATCGGTGGTTGGTCCGGCTTTCAGCGGATTCTTAGTCGCCTACGTCGGGTTTCCATTCGTGTATCTGCTCGATGCGCTCTGCGCGTTTGTGTTTTTCCTGCTGATCCTGCTCATCCGCCGGAGCACGCAAAAGAGAGACAAGAGCGACGCGAGCACGTGGAGGAGTCTGATGGCCGGACTGCGCTTTGTGTTTAGCAGAAACGTAATCCTCGCCACGATTACGCTGGATTTGTTTGCCGTTCTGCTGGGCGGCGCGACGGCATTAATGCCAATCTTTGCGGACCAAATTCTTCACTGCGGTCCAGTCGGTCTTGGCTGGATGCGTGCGATGCCGGCCATCGGCGCGTTTGTGATCGCGATGCTCATTGCGCATCTGCCGCCTATGAGACATGCGGGCAAAGCGTTGCTGTGGTGCGTAACAGGATTTGGCGCTGCCACAATCGTATTCGGCTTATCGAAAGTATTCTGGTTATCGCTCGGCGTGCTTTTTCTCATCGGAGCGTTCGACAGCGTGAGCGTGATCATCCGCGGCTCGATTGTGCAATTGGTTACGCCGGATGAAATGCGCGGCCGCGTGTCATCGGTGAACAATATTTTCATCGGCACGTCGAACGAGTTTGGCGCGCTGGAATCGGGATTGACGGCTGCACTATTTGGGCCGGTCATTTCGGTCGTTGCAGGAGGGATCGGAACGATCCTCGTTGTG
>DASXYB010000247.1:0-16140 GCA_036502745.1 Candidatus Udaeobacter sp. | reverse complement strand
ACCCGCATCTGATGAACGAGCCGCTTCACGGACGCTTCGGGAATGCCGAGCGTTTTTGAGAATTTGGAATAAGAAACATTGTTCCGTTCTGCGGCCAGACACGGACTGAGCATATCGAAAACGCGGCGTCGACCGCGCTTCTCGCATTCCTCGCCCAATCTGTTTAAAGCGCGTTCGACTACGGTGGCCGCCCAGCGAACATCGAAGATTCGCTCCGCGGGCCATCTGTCGGATTCCTGCTGAGAAATTGAGAACTGCGATGGTGCCTCGGACATCCAATCATCCCAGGAAACAAATTGCACGTCGCCGCCGCGTTTCTGCGTGGAACGCTTCGCTTGCGCATCGCGCGAAAAGTCCTCGAGCGCTTTGAGTACCAGCGAACGGAAGCGTCCGCGAGCTGGGTTGGCACGCTGCAGAAGCTGACCTTTAAGCAGCATGACAAAAAAATCTTGTGTAAGATCTTGAGCGTCCTGAGGAGAATGTCCCAGCCGGCGGGTGAAGGCGAAGACCGGTCGCCAGTATATTTTGCAAAGTTCCGCTAGTGCGGTGTGCATCTTCTGCGTGCCGCCGTTCTGATCGACGCAGGAAAGCACAACGCTCCAGCGTGTTGTATTGAACCGACCGTGCGCGAGCGGACGAGCAGGAGGGTCACTTGGATTCACGGGCGGTAATCATCTTGTTTGCGTAATTTTTAGCAAGCAGTAATTCGGCGGCTAAGTTTCTCCCCAAGTAGGCCGCCTGAAGTCCCTGCGGCCCACCGAATCTTCGCTAAAGGTGCGATGTAGCCGGCGGAAATAGCGGTTTCCATCGCGATGCAATTTCTGGGGTCGTCGAGCATACCTTTACAAGAGCGATCCCGCTTCTGCGTTCGACATGCTTAACATCGAACGGAAAACCTCTGCTCAGATTCGATTTTGTCTGTCCGTTAACTCCGCGTAATCTGCGATTTACAGATGGTCGCAGAATTCGAAAAACGAGATTTTTTTAAACTCTGGAACGAATTAGATCGGACCTTTGTTCAAAACAGAGCGAGCCAGTACGACATACCTCAATGAACGAGCTATCCGACGCACGGGTACCCTTGTCAGTGCTTATTCCAGTCAAGAATGAAGCGGCAAACGTGCGCGACTGTATTTCCGGCGTTTCGTTCGCCGACGAAATCGTGGTAGTTGATTCCGGGAGCACCGATGGCACGCAAGCAATCGCGGAAGGAGCAGGAGTTCGAGTTGTCCAGTTCGTTTGGAAGGGAAAGCTTCCACGGAAGAAGAACTGGGCGCTGGAAAATATCCGTTGGCAGCATGAATGGCTGCTGATCGTGGACGCCGATGAACGAATTACATCCGAACTGGAACGCGAGATCCGCCAGGCGATTCACCGCACCGACGCAGATGGGTTCTATTTGAATCGCCGCTTCTGGTTCCTCGGCGGGTGGATCAATCACTGTGGTTATTTTCCCAGTTGGAATTTGCGGCTGTTTCGGCATCGCCTCGGGCGATACGAAGAGATCGAAATCAACAACAATGCTCAATCTGGAGATAACGAAGTGCACGAGCACGTACTGCTCGATGGCCGGTCGGATTATCTATGCGCCCCGATGGAGCATTACGCCTTTCCAGATATCGCCACCTTCGTCGAGAAACATAATCGCTATTCGACTTGGGAAGCTTCGCGAGAACTACACCAAATAACAGGTCACACGATCTTGCGAGCGACACCTTTTGGTGCAGCCGTAGAACGCAAACGGTGGCTCAAGAAACTCGCTTCGAAGGTCCCATGTCGTCCGAGCTTGCGCTTTCTTTATCACTACGTCTGGAAACAAGGTCTTCGTGACGGCTATCGCGGATGGGCGCTCTGTCGGCTGCTCGCTTGGTACGAGCGGATGATTGTCTGGAAAGAGCGTGAGATAAAAGCGAGCGCACGCAATAAGACGCAGGGATGAGGCCAGCGCCCGCAATTACGACGACGGCAGTGAAGACTGGAGGTAAGGGGATTCGAACCCCTGGCCTTCTCATTGCGAACGAGACGCTCTACCAGCTGAGCTATACCCCCGTTATGCGAACTGAGACTAGCACGAGCGGCGGATTTTTCACCAACTGAAACAACGTACGCGCTCATCCAGCTGACGAAGTAAAACCATTGTCTTCGCGCTGTCTTTGGCTAACTGCTCTAACGCCGAATTAACCGACAAGAGCTACGGCTCTAAGCAGACCGGACGCCATAACACGAGCGATGCGAAAGAACAATTGCAGCGCGCGCGTTCGTGCTTAAGGTGCGCTCTCCAATTCTCCATATGCTCTGCATAATTTTCGCTCAGGCTCAAGCGGGATCGCCTGGACCCATGCCCGGCGGCGGCATTGGCTCCTTTTTCGTCCCGCTTATTTTCATTTTCATCATCATGTATTTTGTCATGATTCGACCGCAAAAGAAGCGGCAGGAACAGCAACAGAAGTTGATCGGAAATTTGAAAACCGGTGATCGAGTGGTGACCAATGCCGGCATTCACGGGCTTATTTCGAACGTAAAAGAAACTACGGTGCTCGTGAAGGTGGCCGACAACGTAAAAATCGAAATGGACAAATCGGCGATTACCAATGTCCTAAAAGAGGCATAAAGTGAAAGGTCTCCGTTGCTAATCCAGACCGAACAAGCGCGCTGATGAGCAAAGCGAAAATTAAAGATCCAGGATTGAATATTCCATGACCCCAGTGCTCACTTTTTTCATCGGTCTGGCCATACTTGTACTGTTCGGCTGGTATTTCGCGACCGAAAGCGAGCGGCTACGGCGCATTCTAGGGACAGTGCTCACAATCGTAGTCACAGTGTTCTGCCTTTGGTCGACTTATCCACCTTTTGACGAGAAACGGCCGGATGGGACAGTGATTCGTCGGGGCAAGATCCATCTCGGTCTCGATCTTCAAGGTGGTACTTCGTTTCTGATTCGGCTCGAGCCGCCGGCAAGCGCCGATGGTGGAAAGCGGCCAATCACAAAAGCGATGGTAGACCAGGCGATCGAGGCCATCCGCAAACGTGTCGACCGCTTTGGCGTGAGCGAGCCGATTATCACGCCGCAGGGCAACGATCGCATTTTGGTGCAAATCCCGGGTCTTGACGCGGCCAATATTCAAGAGGCGCGCGAGCAACTTTCACGTGTAGCCAAGTTAGAGTTCCGCCTCGTGTATCCCGACAATGGTCAACGCTTGAAAGCGATTGATGACGCAAAGGAAGTGATTCCACCGGAATACCGGATCGAAACTTATAAACAGCAAGTTCAGGGTGCAAAGCCGATCGAGGAACGTTTGCTCGTCAAAAAGAAAGCAGATCTCGGTGGCAACCACGTTTCGCGAGCGGCTGCCGGGTACGGCCAGGAAGGATGGGAAGTCACACTCGGGTTTGACACTGAAGGGGCTAAAACCTTCGGTCAAATTACTGAAGCAAATGTGAACCATCGCTTCGCGATTGTGCTCGACGGCGTAATTCAATCCGCGCCTGTTATTAGGACCGCCATTTACGGAGGTAACGCGGTCATCAGCGGCGGACGCATGGACGAGCCGGAGGCGCGCAATCTCGCGAGCGTATTGGAGAATCCGCTGCAAACCCCAGTCAAGATTGAAGAGGAGCGCCAGGTTTCAGCCAGCCTCGGCAGCGACTCGATCAAGAGCGGCATCTATTCAGGTATTGCGGGCTTTATCCTGGTGGTGGTGTTCATGATCATTTACTACCGGTTGGTCGGTCTTATCGCCGACATAGCTTTGGCGATCAACTGCGTCATGGTGGTTGGCGTGCTGGGCATGTTCAACAGCGTTCTGACGCTTCCCGGTATTGCTGGTCTTATTCTGAGCTTGGGAATTGCGGTGGACGCGAATGTTCTGATTTACGAACGGCTCCGGGATGAAATTAAACAGGGAAAATCGCTTCGAGTAGCCATTGATACCTCCTATCGCAAGGCGTTCAGCGCTATTTTCGACGCGCACGTCACCCAATTTCTTACAGCGGCAATTCTTTTCTGGCTGGCGAGTGGACCCGTTAAGGGTTTCGCACTCACGCTGACGATCGGCATCGTGGCATCAATGTTTTCCTCACTGCTAGTCACGTACACTTGTTTTTCCTGGGCATTCGCGCTCGGCTGGCTGAGGCGCGTGTCCATGCTGAATCTCATTCGTTCGAAAGGGTTCGACTTTCTTGGAAACGCGCCAAAGTTCGTCTCAATATCGGCTGTGATCACGCTTCTATGCCTTGTCGTGTTATTCATGAAAGGTCAGCGCAATCTCGGTGCCGATTTCAGAGGCGGCGATTTGCTTGTTATTTCTGCGGCGCACAAACTGACACCCGACGAAGTACGCAGCGCATTGGCGCATACCGGGTTTCAAAACAGCGTTATTCAATCGGAAAAGGTGGCGAATCGCGATCTCATTAGCATTCGAGCTGATTCAGGCGCCGCCGATAAAATCAAAGCCCGGCTCAGCGAAGCCTTGCCCACAGCGGGACTGAAGTTCGAACAAACGGATCACGTCGGAGCGCTGGTCGGAAAAGAACTGGCGACAAAGAGCGCGCTGGCTCTCGCGCTTGGGCTGTTAGGGATTTTCGTGTACGTGAGTTTCCGATTTGCAACGTCCTTTGCCGTGGCTTCACTGGCCGCGTTGGCGCACGATCTTATTATCACCATCGGCATCTTCGCCCTGAGCGGTCGCGAGCTTTCTCTGATTATGGTAGCTGCGGTCCTAACGATCGCTGGTTACTCGATCAACGATAAGATCGTTGTTTTCGATCGAATTCGCAGTGGCTTGCGCGATCGCTTGTCGGGATCGGTGGCGGAAGTCATGAATACATCAATCAACGAAACCCTGTCGCGAACGATTCTCACCGGAGGCACAGTTTTGCTAACTGTGCTGGCGCTGTATTTCTTTGGCGGCCCTGTTCTGAACGACTTCGCGTTTTCGTTTCTTATCGGTGTTATCGTCGGAACGTATTCGTCCATTTTCATCGCGTCGCCAATTGTCTTGTGGTGGACGCGCGCGAGAGGCCGCGATACAAGCGCACTTCGTCGCGAAGTCATTCAACAAACGACCACTGCCGGCCGACTGGCTCCCCGTTCGTAGCTGTTACTCAGCAGCACTCGGCGCGACCTAAAAATGTGGTAACGCGCTCACCTAGCAAGAGGGCACTTTGCGCATACTTCAAACGAAGGCTGGAGGCGAGGGGAGTTGAACCCCTGTCCTCGTCGCTATCCGCGCAAACATCTACATGTTTATCCGGCGATAAATTCTGAGGAACCAAGCCATGCGCCGACGCACTACCGGCTCCCGAGCGTCCACGAATTTCCTTCACCATCCGGCGCGGTCGCTCCGCCGTTTGGTTAGCCTGCTGTCCACGTTTGGCGCCGTAGCAGGCGTCCAACTCCAAACGTCACGGTCAATTAAGCCGCGAGAGCGAGATCTTGGTAATCTGCGTTTATTTGTTTTGGTTCGGTTTTTAACGAGGCCAACGAACCATCCTCGACATGCCGTCTGCGCTTCCAACGATGAGTCGAAGCCAGTACGCCCCCAAAATTTTCTGCTTGAATACCTACCTTTGTTTGCAGTGTTATGCAAGCAGTCCGAGGATTTCCCCGAGCAATGGCGATCGAAATTACATCCGACTCTTTGGCCGGTGCACAGCCGGAACCGACAGTCGATTACACCGAAAGTGCGGTGGTACCGGTGTGTGACCTTCCAAGTGGCAGTCGGCGCAGTTTATGGTCGCGATTTGGCCTAACAAATGCAACGTGGAGGCGACGCAACTTTAGCAGTCGCGCTCGGGACCTTTCAGGCAGTGACGCCATAATTCTCTCCATCCCGAAGAGTGGCCGCACATGGCTTCGGGCATTTCTTTGCGCTTATTTCTGCAAACGCTTTGGTCTTGAGTTCACGTTGCGTCCGGGACGTTACGCTTTGCCCGGTCTTCCGCGATTTATCTTCTCTCATGACCTCTTCGAGCATCGGACAAAAGGTGATCGTTGGGACAGGATTCGCGGCAAATATCTCGTACCGCGACGCGAGCTTAAACGGGCGAAGATCATCCTCCTGGCCCGAGATCCGCGTGATTGTTTTGTTTCTCTTTATTTACAACTGACACGACGGGATCCAAACGCGCCGGTTAAGCTCAAGCAAAAGACTGTGAGCGAAATGTTGCGCGACGAAAAATTTGGCATGGCCGCCATTATCAATGCTATGAACGATTGGCTTAACGAGTTGTCCCAGCGCGACAATTTCACTCTTGTTAGATATGAAGCACTGCGTGCGTCACCGGCAGAACATTTTCGGGATCTGCTAGCCGTGCTTGGCGAATCACAGCCCGACGGTACGATCTTCCAGGACGCACTCGAATTTTCCCGCTTCGAGAACATGCAAAAGCTGGAGGCTGCTGGGGCGTTTGATTCAAAAATCCTGCACCCGGGTGATGTGAGCGATCCAGAGTCGTTCAAAGTGCGTCGCGGGAAGATAGGCGGCTATTGTGAGTACCTTTCGGCCGAGGATCAGAAGTACGCGGCGGATGAATTGATGAAGCTCGATCCCCAATTCGGCTACAACTCCTGAAGCGGTGGCACCAAAAATTGTGTGCAGCGTCGCGACGCGAGTAGTCGGCCGGCCTGCCTCGCGATTCTAGCAGAACGTCGCTTTTAACGAACAGCGGCAGCAGACCTTCTTTCTGCATTCGATCCTCACGAATCCGCTCCAGATTCTTGATTAGCCACGAGCCCACAGTCAGCGTCAGCTCGGTGCTGAAAATTTTCTTACAAAAATACACTTGACGCGTATTCCCTACTCGAATAGTAGGAGATCGCAAATCATATTGTATTAGTAGACATTAAACCTTGAGGGGAAAAATATGAAACAGTTGATTGGATTGGTTCATTTGGGTGCTTTGACTGCGCTTTACGTCGCGCTCTGTGGCGCGCATCGGCAAAAACGGGCAACCGAGACAACTTATAATCGTTATCCTAAAAAACCAGATCGACAGGCTAAACCGGAGGGCGAGCTGGTTTTGCTGGGCTTGGACGGAACCGTCATTGCGCGAGAAGTAAATCTCGCGCCGCAAGGAACGTAACGAGGACGTTGATGGTTTCGATATTCCGACGGCATCGCGCGAGGTCACATCTTCTCCCGCACTTCTGCCTCGCACGGTAACACGCCATGAAACTTTCCAAACGCGGTGAATACGCGCTCCGAGCTCTTATCGACCTCGGCATCGCGTCAGAATTGGGATGGCCGATGCTTCAGATCAGCGAGCTCGCGTCAAAGGAAACGCTACCGAGCAAATTTCTCGAACAGATTTTCACGCAGTTGAAGGCAGCGGGTTACGTGAAGAGCAGACGCGGAAAATTTGGCGGCTACTCTCTCGCTCGCCCGATGAACCGAATCAAATTCGGCGAGATCATTCGCTTGATCGAAGGCCCACTGGCGCCGATCCGCTGCGTTAGCCAGACATCGTACGCTCGCTGCTCGTGCCCGGATGAGGCTCATTGCGGCCTGCGAATCCTCATGTTCGACGTTCGGAACGCAATCAGCACGATTCTGGATCGTTATACGCTCGCAGACATCGTTGAGATCACCCTTCGCAAATATCGACGCGACAAAGTTACGCCGCCTTTTCTGCACCGATCAATCCCGCTTACATCAGTATTACCCCAACACAAAGAGCCACTTCGCAGCAAGCGAAGAGCCATCCCACGCAATCGGTTTTCGGGGTCGCGAGGCGGCGAAACCAACAACAATCCGCCAAATCCTGCGGTGAATTAGGAGAAACTATGCCAACCAATCAATACTCATCTCAAACGGTTTTTATCATTTGCGTATTGCTGGTAGCTATAGTCGGGCCGCTAGCTGCCGCAACCGGTTCTGAATCGGATCGACTGGAGAAGCTCGAACGCGCAGTAGAACAGTTGCAAAAACGCAACGTGGAACTCGAGGCGGAAGTTAGCAGCTTGAAGGGCAGGCAGGCTGCCGTTGTTCCCGAGGGAAAGCTGAAAACTAAAATCATGTCAGAAGGGAAAACGTATGTCGAAAAAGTCGTGGAGGAGAAATTGCCCATTTACGTCCAGCAGCGTGGACCTGAATTGAAGCTGGTGCTGGGCGGATTCATCCAGGTTAATTTTGAGGACGGTGACGTTTCTGCCTTCGAAGGCCGGTTCGGCGAAACTGCTTTGAAAGATCGTTTCCGCCTGCGCCGCGCAAGAATCAATCTCACAGGTGATTTTGCCGAACAATTCGATTTCAAGATGGAAGGTGACTTTGAAAACAGTGATGGACTCAATAGCAACCGAACGGCATTCGAGGCTACGGACATCTTTATCAACTGGCATCAATATGCATGGGCGCAGGTCAAGTTGGGTCAGTGGAAAGCACCATTCGGTTTGGACCAGCTGACACCCGACACCACTCTGTACACGATCGAACGGACTCTGCCGACGGGCGCAATCACGCCAGAGCGACAGATTGGTATCCAACTTTGGGGGAAACCATTTGCTAACGTCTGGCCAGGAGAACCCGATCTGTTGACATACTACGCGGGCATTTTCAATGGCAACGGCCGGAACACTACCAACAACGACAACAACAACTTTATGTATGTGGGAAGACTTGAGTCCACATTGTTCCACGATGTTTTCGGAAAAGGATCCTTTCTCAAGCTTGGCGCTGACGTTTTGAACAGCCGCGATGACAAAGGAACCAATATTTCGCAAAGCTTAACTCTACTGGTGAATTCCGATGGTTCTCTTTCGCCATTTGTGCTGCCCGGAGCGGACGAGCGCACAGCGTGGAGTGTCGACGCCTCGCTCAGGATCGGCCCGTTCGATTTAATCGGTGAATTCCTTCAAGAACACGTGAGCCCACGCACCGTCAACGGAGGGGCTCCGGGGTTCGACGCATTCACGACAGACGGATTTTACGTCACCGGCGCCTATTACATCATCCCGAAGAAGCTTCAGGCCGTGGTACAGTGGCAGCATTTAAACCCCGGCCAAAAAGGTAATGACGGTATTTCGTCAATCGTCGCCGGGCTTAATTACTACATTCGGGGCGACGATATTAAGTTGATGGTTAATTACTTTCATACGTGGTCCGATTTCCGTCAGGCAAATCCTGAATTCGGCGAAGATCAGTTCGACGAAGTCATCGGACGAATGCAGTTGATGTTTTAACTACAAAGCACGCCGACGATGCTGATCAATTTGTAACCAGCGGCGGCTGCCCAGAACAAATATGAAAACAAAGATCACGGCATTAATTGGAATGTTTCTCCTTTCGCACTTTGCCGATGCACAAGAGAAAACGACGATTCGATTCGGCCATTTTCCAAACATCACTCACGCGCAGGGCGTAATCGCGCACGCGCTTTCGCGGCGAGACAAAGGCTGGTTTGAACAGCGCCTCGGATCAAATGTTGAAATTCAGTGGTTTACTTACAATGCGGGCCCATCAGCAATGGAAGCTATCTTCGCCGGATCGCTGGATGTGACATACGTAGGTCCAGGCCCTGCCCTTAACGCGTATTTTAAATCCAATGGTGAGGAGATTCGGGTCATTTCCGGTGTCGCAAATGGCGGTGCGGCTTTGTTAGTTAAGGCGAATTCGCCTATCAGGGCACCGGCTGACTTTCGCGGGAAAAAGATTGCCACGCCTCAACTTGGCAACACGCAGGACATTTCCTGTCGGGCGTGGTTGAAAGCGCAAGGATTCAAAGTCACTCAAACCGGCGGCGACGTCATGGTGATTCCGACTGCCAATCCGGATCAACTCGCACTGTTTGAAAATGGCGGTGTTGAGGGGGTATGGACGGTCGAGCCGTGGGTAACCCGGCTTGAACGTGATGCTAAGGCGCGAGTGTTTCTCGAAGACAAGGATACGATCACCACCTGGCTTGTATCCAGCGTGAAGTTCCTCCGGAATCGACGCGAGTTGGCTAAGAAAATCGCAGACGCGAATGTCGAACTAACGAAATGGATCCAGCAGAATCAAGCAGAAGCGCAGAAGTTGTTGATCGAGGAATTGAAAGCCGAAACGCGGGCAGATTTCGTGACGGATGTCGTTGCGCAGGCATGGAATCGGATTCAATTCACGAGTGACGTATCCCGCGACTTGATTGCCAAATCGGTCCAGGACGGAAAAGATGCGGGTTTCTTAAAAGGGCCGACCGACACGTCCAAGCTGGTCGAGACTCCATAATGCGTCGCGGAGCCCACCATTCCTCGGCGACTGAGGAACTCGAGATCATCGCGCCCTCAAAGCTCGCAATTGAGAAAGTCTCGAAAACCTTCAAAGGCGCTTCCGGCTCGGTCCTCGCTTTGGACAATGTGAGCCTCAATGTCGCTGAGGGAGAATTTGTCTGTCTTGTGGGTGCGAGTGGCTGCGGCAAAACGACGTTGCTCAACATAATTGCCGGCTTGGAAAAACCCGACAGTGGAACGGTGCGTGCCGACGGTAGACCGGTCACCGGACCCGGTCGCGAACGACTCGTCATGTTCCAGGAACCGGCTTTATTCCCATGGCTGAACGTCTTTGGGAATGTTCTATTCGGACTCAAGCTCAAACCCAATCTGACGAAGAAAGATCGCCACGACGTCGCCAAGTACTACCTCGAACTTGTCGGTCTCAGCCGCTTCGAGCGCGCGAATATCCACGAGCTTTCTGGTGGAATGAAGCAGAGGGTTTCTCTTGCCCGCGCCCTCGCGCCAAACCCGCGCATGCTACTAATGGATGAACCGTTTGCTGCTCTTGATGCGTTGACTCGTGAGCAACTCTACGGGGATCTTCAGCGCATCTGGAAAGCGCGAAAGAAGACGATAGTGTTCGTTACGCATAACGTTCGAGAGGCAGCTTGTCTCGGCGATCGCGTGATAGTTTTTTCGCCGCGTCCGGGTCGGATCCGTGAAGAATTTGCTGTAGACCTGCCTCGACCTCGCGACATCAACAGCGTTGATCTTGCGGTTCACTCCACCGAAATTACGAAGGCGCTGAAGAGTTATAGCCAACCGGAGTTCGCGATCGCGGAATGAAACGCTTTTTGTTGGCGGCGCTCTTTTTCGCTGTTCTCCTGCTGATTTGGGGCGCGCTGTTTCGTGCAAAGATTTGGTCGCCGGTCCTGCTGCCGTCGCCTCGGCAAGTGGCAATCTACTTGGAAGGCGCTGCCGTGGATGGAACTCTGGTGAACGCGACGATTGTCACAATGCGTCGATTGCTCATAGGTTACATAATTGGACTTGTTGTAGGACTGCCTTTGGGACTGCTGACCGCACGTTGGAAAGTGTGGCAGGACACCATTGGGACGCTAGCACTTGGTCTGCAGGGATTGCCGAGTGTTTGCTGGGTACCGCTGGCCTTGTTGTGGTTTGGACAAACGGAAGCCGCCATGCTTTTCGTGGTGGTAATGGGGACGCTTTGGTCGGTAGTGATCGCAACAGAAACTGGCGTGCGGCATGTTCCGCCGATTTATCGTCGCGCGGCATTGACCATGGGCTCGAAAAGTTTGCACATATGGTTCAAAGTGATTCTGCCCGCAGCGCTTCCGTTTATCGTTAGCGGGATGAAACAAGGTTGGGCGTTTGCGTGGCGTTCACTGATGGCCGCCGAGATCTTCGTGACGATCCTGACGGGTTTCGGGCTCGGACAACTTCTACACTACGGCCGCGAGTTAAGTGCCATGGACCAGGTCATTGGGATCATGATTGTTATCGTCGTGATCGGTTTGCTGGCCGACAAAATTTTCTTCTCGCCGATTGAAAAATTTCTCCATCGGCGTTGGGGTACCAGTCAGGCATGATCTTCAGGCAAAACCGAGCGCCTGTGTCCGCGCAGCGCGAGGTGCGCATTAGCAACAAATTGGGATTACACGCGCGTCCTGCCGCTCACTTTGTAAAGCATGCCAGGACATTCCGATCCGAAATCTGGTTGGTGACAATTGACGGTCGATATTCTGCTTCAAGCTTAATCGAAGTGCTTCGCGCCAACCTCGAGTTTGGAGCTACGCCAATGCTTGAAGCATACGGTGTGGACGCTGAGGAAGCGGTGGAAGGCTTACAAAAGTTACTCGGCGAATTGCAGAGGTTCGACGAATCCTAACGCAAAGGTCGGCCGACAAGAATTCCGCTGTCGGAGCCGTAGCGATACAGGTACTTGGAGAGCTCGTCGTCCACGATAACTTTGCCGTAATTGCTGGGCGATGAAGCGTGCATGAAATGCAAAACGCCGTCGCTCGAGCGCACTGCCAGGCCTACATGTGCAGTCGAATGGAGACCGTTGCGCTCGCGCGAAATCACCCCAATGACGTCGCCGCTGCGCAACTTCGGCTCGATGCTTGCGACCTGGCTTTTTGGAATTTCATAAAGCGGCCGCGACGACACATTTGCTTCCATTCGCGCAAGAGGCCCGAGCAACGAGCGATTTGAAGCAAGATAGCGATAGTGCCGCCAGCCAACGCTCATCTCGCGCGCAGAATGCGGTACGCTGCGCCCACCAAGCTCGCGCGTCATGTCGCTAACCAAGCCGCGTCGATCGTTATCATAAAGCCAGTCTTCCAGGTAATGCAGCCGGGAAAGATAATCGCCCGTGCATTCCCCGCCGCGATACCGGTCCGTTTCGATGTAGTGCAGTAAACGTTCCGGAGTCCAATTTGATTCCGGCTCGTTCAACATCCGCGCAAAGCCAAGTGCCGCTTCGAAAAACGTCCAGCAATCCATGCCGTAGAAATTCACCGAAGGCGATTCGATCCGGTTGTCGATCTCTAGAGTAAAATGTTTGTAATGAGTACCCACCAGCGCCTTTCCAACCGCCGCAGTCCGGTCACCGATCGGTAGTGATTTCCAATTCTCCGATTTCGCTTTCCCAACCAGGCGGTTGAATTGGTCCTGCCCCTTGAACACAGTGCCGAACGGCAAGCGGGATTCGGACGCCATCCCCGCGGAACAAATCAAAAATACGATGATGCAAACCCTCCAGTTCCGCATGTGAGGGATGTACTGAACGCCGGATGTGCAAAGTTACAAGGTCAAAACCTTTGAGCTTGAAGGTCGAGCGCTCGGCCGATCCTTACGTTTGTAACGTTTTAACGCTTTCCACTTTGTAACTGTCCCATATCGTTCTAACACCGTGCCAATCCACTTTCCCAAGAAGAAACGCCGAAATATTGTTCGCCAACAGGAACACGGCGAAACTCCCGTTCCGGAGGGGCGACATTCCACCCGCGTTCGGCTGCGTCCGCGGTCCGATTGGCACAAACGCAATTTTCTGACGAGCGTTTTGATTCCCTCGCTGTTTGTAAAACGATCCGGCGAATACGTGCCGCCGGAATTTCCTAAGGTCCGCGACGGCGAGATCTGCATTACCTGGATCGGTCACGCTTCATTTCTCATCCAAACGCACGAGGTAAACATCTTGATCGATCCGATTTGGTCGAAATGGCTCAAGGTCATCAAACGATTGAAACAGCCTGGCTTCGAAATCCATCACCTGCCTTCGATTGATTTCGTACTGGTAACCCATGCGCATTTTGATCACCTGGACCGACGAACGCTGCGGCGCGTAGCTGCGAACCAACCGATCGTGGTTCCAACAGGAGTGGGAAACCTGGTCCACGATCTTGGGTTTCACATCGTGCACGAACTCGATTATTGGCAGACCGTCGAACTTGGGCCGCTCAAGATTTCGCTCACGCCATGTCACCATTGGGGAGCCCGGTTCCTTGCGGATTTGCATCGTGATTTCGGTGGGTTTGTAATCGCTTCAAATGGCCGCACGATTTTTCATTGTGGCGACACAGCTTATTTCCCCGGCTTCAAAGAAATTGGCGACCGCTTTAATGTCGACCTGGCGTTGCTTCCCATTGGCGCCTATGAAGCGCCTACGGGCCGTGAAGTTCACATGAATCCGGAAGAAGCGGTAAGAGCTTTTCTCGAGCTGCGCGCCAAAATGCTAATCCCGATGCACTATGGAACATTCCCCCTCGGTTTCGAGCCGCTCCACGAACCGCCGCAGCGTTTGCTTGCAGCCGCGCGTGCGCACGGAATCGAAAAGAATGTGCTCGTGATGACTGAGGGGAAGCCAGTCGTTTTGTAGGCGTTTCTGTGAAGCGCCGGACCGTGGCAATTGTAAACAGCCGGCGTCTGACACAGACGCGGTACGATTTACTCGGTGCCGTTTCCGCCGGATTACTCGTCGTTCTCTTTTGCCTGATACTGCTCTGGCACAATCCGCAGGTTTTTTGGAATGACGATTACGAATTGTCGGTGCTGCCAGTGTTCGCCGACATGGCGCGTGGTTGGTCCGAAGGTCATTGGCCGATCCTGAGTCCGTATTCCTGGGTTTGCGGCAATCTCGCGGGAGAATTTCAGTATGGCACGTTTTCGGTGTTCGTGAATTCGCTTGTTGTTTTGATCTGGAAATTTCCGTTCACATTTCCGCAACAGGCGGCTGCGCTTTCGATCGCGCACCTCGTTGTACTCGCGATTGGCGCGTTTCTGCTCGGACGTGATCGCGGGATTTCAATCGCCTTATCCATTTTTGTCGCGCTGGTTGCTTCGTTAAGCGGGTGGATCATTTGCTGGGGAGCGACCGATTGGTTTGGTGCGCTCGGCGCGTTCACGTGGCTACCATGGGCGTGGTGGGCTGCGGAACGCGCTCTGGATTCGCGCCGATCGAAATGGCGATGGCTCTGGCCGGCGCCGTTCGTTTATCTCCTCGTTACGGGTGGGTTTCCTTACACAGTTTTAATGCTGCTGCTGCTAATTGGATGGTTGGCGATCAAGTCACTGGTTCAAACTCGCAGGATCTTCTCGATTTTGCCGCTGCTTATAGGCGTAGCCCTCGGTTTCGGTCTTTCCGCGCCTGCGTGGCTGGCGTTACTAGATTTAGTGCAGGGTTCAGCTCGGGAATTGCAGGCAGCCACAGCACACTGGCAATGGCGCGTGCCGCCTGCGTCGCTCCCGGGATTAATTCTCCCATCATGGATGGTGAACTGGACCGATTTCTCGTCCCGCAATCGTCCCCACACCGCTGTGGAATTGGCCTGCGGCTTGGTCGCTCCCGCCGCGCTTGTTGCCGCGCTGATGTGGCGTCCGCGGCTGCTCGTTAGGCAACTCAAATGGGAGCTCGTATTGCTGTTGATTGTGCTTTTGCTCTGTATGACTCCGACAGCCGGGATGTTTCGTTGGAGTTTCCGTTGGCTGCCATTTCTCCATCTCGTACTTGCGATTTGCGCGGCGGAAGCCTTGCGCCTAAAGCCGAGGTCACCGACGCCGGCCGCTGCGGCTCTTGGGCTTGTCGTGTTGATAGCCGTCGCAGCATTGATCTTCCACGCGACCGGCCCTTATGCTTTGCCGCTCAGTTGGATCCTAATTGGAATCGCTGTGGTTTGGCTTTGTTTCGACTTCGTGCTGTCCGATTCCGGATTTAGCTGTTG
The DNA here is from genome assembly GCA_036502745.1 of Candidatus Udaeobacter sp. Lineage (GTDB taxonomy): Bacteria > Verrucomicrobiota > Verrucomicrobiia > Chthoniobacterales > UBA10450 > Udaeobacter. Next base: position 711 of record DASXYB010000247.1, on the reverse strand, counting down.
GGCACCCGCGTCGATCACGTTTTGCGCCTTGGTCGCCACATATCTCTGCATTCCGACGAACAGCGGGGTTCCCAGATACAATTTTTCTCAAGAACTCCTCAAACCTGCGCCGCTCGATCCTCAGCGGCTTTATCTCAGCGTGTATCCATGGGCTGAGCTTACCTATTGTACAGGAAACAAACCGGAACCGGTGGGCCAAACGCTACGGCCAGGAAGCACCTCCATGTGGGCCGGATTGCGATTTATCAACGGCTACAGCCCAATCCGCGCCGCCGGTGTCGCGCGCGAATTTCAGACGAGCATTCACGGTGAAATTAATCCCGATGTGGGAAGCCATCTACTGAATGACCAAGCTGGCAGAGACGGCCAATTGGCTTTGATGGGCGTGGATGGGATTGTCGTTGCGCGAGAAGTCAATGTCGCGCCTCAGCCGAGTTCTGAATGGGAACTGGTCGTTTCAACCGAGGAAGGGAATGTCTTTCATCGGCGTCGTACGCCGTTTGCGAGGGTCCGTACCATAACCTCGATTGATTCCAGGCCTAACGAGCAATTTGTTCCCGCGATCGTGGCGAATATTGATGATTCGCGAAGTCGGGTGCAAGCAGATATCGATGTCCCAAATGGCAATCAACCCGCGCTGCTTACGTTTTCGCGTCCGTACTTTCGAGGATACGAAGCACGGCTAGGTGATCAAAAACTGGCGGTCTCCTC
>DASXYB010000246.1:0-11583 GCA_036502745.1 Candidatus Udaeobacter sp. | reverse complement strand
TACGCGCCCGCGCTCATAATTGCGAGCAAGTCGCCTTCGCGTACTTCGGGCATCTCACGGTCGAGCGCAAAAAAATCGCCCGACTCACACACCGGCCCGACAATGTCGATCTTGCTAATCTTCCTCTCCATCTGATTCTTCGGCTGCTTTACTGGTACAATCTCGTGATAGCTCTGGTATAGCGCCGGCCGGATGAGATCGTTCATGCCGGCATCGACGATGGCGAATTGTTTGCTGCCCGTTTGTTTGATGTAACGAACGCGCGTGAGCAAAACGCCTGCGTTGCCTGCAAGAAAACGGCCAGGCTCGACAAGAATGCGAATAGCCAAGTCGCGCAATGGCGGCACAATTGCCTCTGCGTAATTGCGAACACTGAACGCAGACGATTCGCCCGCGTGATCGCGCCACCATTTGCCTGATCCGCTCTCCAGCGCGCGACGGTAAATGATTCCCATACCACCTCCGATGCTGAAAGACTTGATGGCATATTTCGATTTCAGATCGCGCACCAATGGCGCCACTTTTTCGATTGCGCTCGCGAACGGCTTCGCCTCCGTGATTTGAGATCCGATGTGCATTTGCACGCCGACAAGCTCAATATTGCTCATATTCGACGCGCGCTCATAAACCGCCCTGGCTTGATTCAGTGCGATGCCGAACTTGTTCTCCTGGGAGCCGGTGGAGATGTACTGATGCGTGTGTGAGTCGACATCGGGGTTGATGCGCAATGCGATTGGCGCGCGCATTTTTTTTGCGCGGGCGATGCGTTCGATTGCCTCCAGTTCAGTTTCACTTTCGACGTTGAAGCTGTGGACGCCTCGCTCCAGCGCATACTCGATTTCGTCAACTGATTTGCCTACACCGGCGAACGTGCATTTCGCCGGATCGCCACCCGCCGAGAGCACACGAAACAACTCGCCACCGGAAACAATGTCGAAGCCGGCGCCCGCACCTACGAGCAATTTCAAGATGGCGCGGTTCGAATTCGCCTTTACGGCATAACAAATGATGTGATCCAGCGGCGCGAGCGCGGCGTCGAGTCGCGAGTAGTGATCAAGAATTGTCCCCGCACTGTAGACGTAAGCCGGCGTGCCGAGTTCGGTGGCAACGCGCGTTAACTCCACGTTTTCGCAATGGAGATGACCATCTTGATAATGAAACGAGTGCATTTTGTACCGGCCGCTGCCGCGACGGCAGAGTAAAATATCCGGCGCTTGCCACAAGCGCCTCCACAACTTAAGCAAGCGTTAGCGGAGCAGCCGCAATCCAATGTTGAGGACCGCGATCAGAACTATGCCCAAGGCAAAGCTGGTCAAGACCAGCTTCTTACCGTGCTTCAGCATTTCACCGACCACCGCGTGTGTCGCCAAATATATGAACCCGCCGCCGACGTGCGCCATAATTAAGCCGAGCCATAAAACGGAGATGTTGGTCAGGAAAAAATAGCCGATGACCCCGCCGAGGAGTGTTGTGGCTTCGACGGCTGCGACCCATCCAATCGCTGCCGCGCGTTGCAGTCCTGCGCCGATCAACAGGCTGCCGAGCGCGAGACCCTCGGGAACTTTGTGAATGCACAGAGCAGAGAACAACGACCACCTGATCGCACCAGTCGCAGACGCTTCGCCTTGGATTCCCAAAGCCAGACCGTCGGTCGTACTATGAATTGCAAGGGCGACGATCAGCGCGTTAGCGATTTCGCTGAAATGTCGCGTGGCATCAGCGTCGAAATGACTGGCTGCACAGGCAGGGCAAACATGATGAACATGTTTGCTGATAAAAAAGAAAAGCGCGTAGCCGGTTAGTAGCGCCAGCAATACGGCCCACCAAGGGCATGCGCCAAAACTCTCTGGCAAAATCGCAAAGATCGTTACGGCCAGAAGGGTTCCGGCCGCGAAACTGATGAATGCGCAAAGCGCCTTATGCTCAAGGCGCAATGACGCGCTAACTGATCCGCCGACGACCGCGAAAATGTAAGCGGCGATGACCTGCCAGAACGTGTTGGCCATTTAGGCGCTCGCGGCCGAGGCGTGATCTTCGGGGCAATGGTGCGTCTCGATCGTCACGTGGACAAGTTCGCGGTATCCACGCAGCAGCGCTCGATAGGAATCGCAGCTCTTCGGCTCGTGCGCGACGATCGAAACCATTGCGGCAAATTTTCCGATGCCCACCTGCCAGACATGCAAATCGCTTACCATCGAATCGCCATCGCTCTCCACGGCACGACGAATTTCTTCAGGCAAATCTGATGACGATGGCGTACGATCGAGCAGAATGCCGCCGGTATCGCGGATCAGCGTGTAAGACCATGAGAAAACCACGCCGCTGCCGACAATTCCCACAATCGGATCAAGCCATCCCCAGCCGAAAAATTTGCCGCCCGTTAGCGCGGTGATCGCGAGGATGGAAGTGAACGCATCGGCCAGTACGTGCATATATGCCGCGCGCAGATTTAAATCGTGATCATGTGCGCTGCCGCCGTCGTGTTCGTGGTGCCGATCGGCCAGCAGGAGTGCGCAGCCCAGATTCACCAATAAGCCAAGGCAAGCGATGCCGATCGCTTCGTTGAAATGTATTTCCAGTGGAGCAAAAAGCCGGTGCACTGATTCGCCTGCCATCAGGAGCGCCACAATCGCGAGCACGATCGCGCTTGTGAACCCGCCTAACACACCTATTTTTCCGGTGCCGAAGCTGAACCGCGCATTGCCGGCTTGTGTTCGGGCGAAATAATACGCCGCAGCCGTTATGACGAACGCGAGGACATGCGTGCTCATATGCCAGCCGTCGGCCAGCAACGCCATTGAGTGCGACATCAAACCGGCGACGATCTCGACAACCATCATCGCCGCAGTGATAACGATCACGATGCGCGTGCGCCGTTCCGCGTGCGAAAAATCCGGCACGAAATCGTGCCTCTTACGAAAATGCGAGTGATCCACCCGATGCATCTCGACCTAGAATAGCGCGATCACAGAAAAACGGCCAACGCGCTCCCTAATTCAAAAATCGTAAGCAACCGTTCCGTAAAATCCTCGGCGCTGGCCAAATTGCGGCGCCCCAACTCCAATGCCGCTGCCGTCACGCAATTCGTAGATCGTGTCGAGAATATTGACGACATCGAAACGGATTTTCACGGCGGTCTTCTCTGTAATCTTGATCCGCCGAGACACGTTTAGGTTAAACGTCTCATAGGGATGGTTTTTTTGTGTATTTGCAAAACCCCGGCGTAACCCGTTCCCGTAGAGTCCATCGATTCCCGCCTGCCAGTCGTTCCACGTGTAGGAAATACCCGCGGAACCGGTGAAGCGCTGATCGTGATCGAGAAACACCCAGTTCTTTTTGATGTAAGCGAACTCATCGGGATCAAATAAGAATTGTGATGAGCTGACGTTGGTTCCGCGCGCCCATTCGTAGCCAGCATTGAAATACGCGACGAAGCCACCCTCGTTATAGTTTGCCGTCAATTCGCCTCCGTAAATCTCGCCACGCTTGTAATTGAACGACGAAAGAATAAGCGCCTCGCCGAATTGTCCTTCGTCCAGCACTGAGTGCGAGCTCTTGTAGAAACCGTCGATGCCTACACTGAAAGCTTTGGAAAATTGCTGCGTCATGCCCGCATCGAAATAATGCGCGCGCTCCGATTTCGTGACGGAATCCTTTTGAATGGCGGATTCGTTGGTTGTGCCGTTGAATTTTGAGACCGTGCCTTGTTCGACATTCTCCAGCGGCGGTGGTGTGAAATACCGCGCATAACCGGCGTGCAGAACGGTGCCTTTCAATGGCTCCCAAACGATGTTGATTCGCGGGCTGAGCTGGTTCTCATGCGCGAACGCGTCCACGATGTCGAATCGACCGCCGAAATTAATTGTGAGTTGTTCGAACGGTTTCCATTCATCCTGTAAATAGAATCCGTAGAAATAGCCGTACTTGCCGGAGTTATCTACAATGCGCAGGGGAATGTCGCTGGTCTGATTGCCATTGGCATCGACCGGGAAAACCAGTGTCGCCGTTCCGACGGTGGCATGCTGCGCCGTTATCAGTAAACCGCCGCGGAGCGTGTGTTGATCGGTGAGTTTGTAGCTCGCGTCCAACGTGATTCCATTCGAAAAAATGTCGCGATCAACCCGTGAAGCAACGCCGTTGAAAATGAGATCGCCTGCATTATCGGGCCGAAACAGGACCGAACTGTACAGAGTAAAAACCGACGCTTGGAGGTTGAAATCGTCGATCTTTTTTTGATAGGCGAGAATGGCATATGCATCTTGTTCGACTTGGGTTTCATTGAGCGTAGCCGAATTGAACTTTGACCTTGCCATGTCAGTGAACTGCGGCGTTTGACCCGGACTATTCGGAATCTCGAAATCGCCGTGGTAGCCGCTGGTGAGCAACACGAATCGGCTGGTGTCGTCGACAATGTATGAAGAGTACCCAAACATTCTATATTGGTCGGTATCGTCGTGGATCGGGTTGGCGGTGCGCGTGGGATTTTCGATCCCAATGCCGTTGTGCAGATAACTTCCGGTGAAGTAATAATTCAGCTTCCCCGCTACACCGCCGTACTCGAAACTCGGCATAATTGTGTCGAAGCTGCCGCCATAGACGGTTGCGTCGCCCTGTTGAAAAACGGCGCCGCTCTTTGTGTGAATATCGATTACGCCCGTATTCCGAAATCCAAACTGTGCCGGCAGTGCTCCAGTAATGAGCGAAATGTTGTCCGCGAATCGGGTCTCCAAGACCTGACCAAAGCCCGGAATGCTTTCCGGAAGAAGCACGTCATCGATGCGGTATTGTAAATTCGCATGTTCGCCGCGGACATGAAGCTGTCCGAACGAATCCTGTGCGACACCGGGGAAACGCAGGAGCGTTTGGTTAAACGGCGCGTTTTCACCCCCCGCCTGCGAATCGAGTCGGTCAGGGCCGACCGTGTAACGAGTAGCACCGAGACTCGGGACGATCTGTTCGCGCGTGATATCCATCTCCTCGCTTTGGACTACCACGCGCTCCACTTCTTCTGTGCCTGCTGGCGAAGGGCTTGGATTGGGCGATGCCGCAGAGGCGTCTTGACCCAAAGCAACGGTGCTCATTAGCACCGATGCGATTGTTATGATGAGAAATTTTTTCATGGACGATGTTCTTCAAATAAGTTTTCAGAGTTGTGATTGGTTGCGGCGTTCACGAATTACGTGAAGCCAGTCGAAAAGCGGCGGTTGTAGGGCGTCGGCCGCGGCGGACGCCAATTCGTTAGGTAGCGTCTGGCATAGACGCCCTACAATTTAAACCAACGCAGGCGGCGCGTGCGCGAAGATGTGCGCGCTGAGGAAGAGTGGCTTAACCCAGGTGGACGTCAGCTTTGCGCTTGCCGCAAAGCGAACATCAAATTGTGGCGGGCTGATAACCGGGGGCTGAACACCGTGGTCATAACTACCCGACGCGATCAGCGTGATCGCACAGACGTGGTCAGTGCGATTCGCATCACTGTGAATGCAGCCGTGCAATTGCGGCGAGACGCTGACGAGAAGTGTCCACGAAAACGCTGCAAACAGAAAGGCCGCAACAAGAACACGCGCGCAAGTGTGTGAACGCACTGAGCTGTTCATCGGCCTCGCAGCTTGTGACCATAGCCGCGTTCAGGCAAGTAATTTTCCGAGGAGCACACGCGCCTTCCCCTTGAAGCGATTGGCGTCCTCATTAAGCGCGGGCGAATGCACACGCGCTAAATTCCCCGATAACGGTGGATTACCTGCCCAGCGGCAAATTGCTAATCGACCGGTGCGACTCTCGTTTGGAGCGCAACACCATGATTGGCCTGCGACGCTTTCGCCGCTGCGCGCGCGCGAACCTTTTCTGCCCATTTCGCATTCTCGTAGTATGGGTCCTGATCCGACGGGACGAGATTCCAACGGAGATGTCCGAAATGACGCCAGCACTCAAGGATCATGCCGCGATCAAACGGCTGTCCTTTCGCCGTAACGACCAGACAATTGTTCTCGCGGTACGTTTCCCGGTACGTGTCAGCCCAGTGAAGTTCGAGCGTCTTGAGGTTCAGCGTGTCCAGCGCAAGAAGCAGGTCCTCGGTCCATTGGTAGCAGTAGCCGCGTTTCCTCCAGCCGTGATACACGAGAAAATTGTTAAAGATCGGCGTGCCAAACATCCGATACTCCTGCCTTAGCCGTGCCACCGTAGCATAGGCGAAGTCTGCCAGGAGCTTCGCTTCGTTTGGATCAACCCTGCGTGAAAGCCTCGTGAGTTGATTCGCCAGTTCTTCGGCGTTGGCAGAATCCTTTGCTGGTACTTCGAAATGCAACCGTTCCTGTTCAGCGGTGACGACTCCGTTCGAGATCGCAAATACGGCAATTACTCCAGCGACAAGTCTCGTATACATTTACCAAATCCTACGCGGCAACAGCGTTTGTCGCGGGTATGGAGGCGCAAACTGCCACGCAATTTTCACAAAGCAAAATCCAACAAATGCGCGGGCGTTGAAGCTGCTTCGAATGAGATCAGCCGGACAGTTTCTCGAGCCGTTCACAAAGAGGCATACGGCGTCGAACCGTGTAGCGAGACCAACGGTCTCCTCATTCAATGCGCCTCGGAAAACCCTAAATCGTGATGCGAAGCATTCGCCGTGCTGAGAAATTCGCGGTCGCATTTCTTCGCGCTGAAGATTGCGACTTTCAAAGGTTAATCTTCGCGATTCGCCTTTCGATCACAAGAGAACGAAGATTGGCAGCAAATGGCGACTAGACGCCCATTTTTTATGGGCGCGCTTGCTGATTCATCTTGCAAAGACGAACACTTTTCAAAGCGCCGCCCGCGTCTGCATGAAGATCAAATCCAGGAACAAAAGCGTTCGTTTAATTCTCAATGGCAAAGTAGCTGCGAATGATGCTCTCAAGGCCGCAGTTCGTCAGCAGCGGAAAGCCGGGCATCGCATCGAAGTGCGAGTGACTTGGGAAAAGGGAGATGCGAGGCGATTTGTGTCGGAAGCAGGGGTGGATTTGGTGATTGCAGCCGGCGGAGATGGCACACTGAACGAGATCGTTCACGGCTTGATGGACCTCTCCGCTGGTGCGCGGCCCATTTTGGGAATAGTGCCGCTCGGCACCGCGAATGATTTTGCGACGGGATGTGGTATTCCGAGTGATCCGGGGAAGGCGCTGGCGCTTTGTATGAAAAGTGAGGCAGTGCCGGTCGACGTCGGCAAGGCGAATGACCACTGGTTTATCAATGCAGCCAGCTCCGGCTTCGGCGCCGAGATTACTGCAACCACATCACCGGAACTCAAGCGCTTGTTTGGTCCAGCGGCCTACACCGTTATGGGCGCAATTCTGGCGATCAACCTTCATCATTATCAAGGAAAGCTGATCTTGCCGGGGCGTGAAATTAACGGCAGCGGCCCGGTGGCGATCGTTGGAAATGGCCGGCAGACCGGGGGCGGTCTCCAAGTCGCTCCTCGCGCATGCATCGACGACGGTTTACTCGATGTGCTTGTCGTTCGCCAGATCTCGCCGACGGCGCTGCTCGCCGCCGCACGAGAACTGCAACAACTTCCGGCTGATGGCGAGTATATCTCGTATTGGAAAACCCCCTGGCTGGAGGTGCATCCTGAAGAACCGCTTCCAGTCAACCTCGATGGCGAGCCATTAAGCTTTACGACGGTTCGATATGAAGCCGTCCCAAAGGCGATTCAGCTGGTCGTTCCGCCAAACTGCCCATTGCTCTCGCGGCGAGCTAAATTGAAGGCCTAATCATCTCGGTCCGCCGTCGCGGCGCCTAACAAATATCCGGACCTTTGCTGGGAAAGCCTCGCTCCCCGAGCCATGAGAAGTGGCGCCGCATGTGCGCTACGCGTTTAAGCCCAAATGGCTCAATCGCTTTGCTTCGAATGTGCGCGATGGCTTCTTCGACAGAATCCGTCGCGAAAATCAGGTGTAAGTCCGAGGGGCTGATTTTCCCGCGCTGCGCCATTTGTTCGATGAAAGCGATCAGTTGTTTCCAGTAATCGGTTCCCATGATCACAACCGGAAAATGTTTGATCTTCTCGTTTTGAATCAGGGAGAGCGCTTCAAAAAGTTCGTCGAGCGTACCGACACCGCCGGGCATAACCACGAACGCATAGGAATATTTCATCAACAGCGCTTTGCGAACGAAAAAATAATGCAACCGGACGCAACGATCGAGATACACATTGGATGTCTGCTCGAATGGCAGCTCTATGTTGCATCCAACCGAGCGACCTCCGACATCTTTTGCGCCGCGGTTGGCCGCTTCCATAATGCCCGGGCCGCCGCCAGTCATCACCGTGAAGCCGAGCCGCGCAATCGCCTCACCCATTTTCCGGGCCATTTCATAATGCGGATCGTCAGATTTAATCCGCGCTGATCCAAAGACGGTCACGCAAGGACCAACGAAATGAAGAGCACGATATCCGCGCAGGAAATCGCGCATCACTCGCAGCAAGGTGCAAAACTCTGCGAACCGTGAGTTGGGGCCATCCAGGAATATTTCGTCCGCGCGCTCGGGCGGAGTTACAACCGCCGCGGCCGTCGAATCCTGCGCGGGCTGCATCGAAATTTCACTTGCCATTGACGCTCGCCAGCCGCTCCACAGCGGTTCAATATTTTCGCCGCATATGACTTGGCAGAATGTTTAGCTCGCTGCGGTATTTGGCGACCGTGCGTCGCGCAATGGGAATGCCGCGCTCAGTCAGAATTTCGACGATCTCCTGATCGCTCAACGGCGCGCTGCCGCTCTCATGCTTCACAAGATCGAGAATAGATTGCTTCACGCTGGTGTTACTTAGCGATTCGCCAGTAGCGGTTTGATAGCCACCGGTAAAAAAGTATTTCATCTCGAATACGCCTTGCGGCGTGGCCATGTATTTGCCGGACACCGCGCGGCTAACTGTGGTCTCATGCACGCCGACGGCTTCGGCGACTTCCGCCATCGTCGTCGGTTTCAAATGCGATGGGCCGTGCTCGAGAAAATCGCGCTGCCGGGAAACAATCTGGTGCGCAATGTTCATGATTGTTTGCTGTCGTTGATGGATCGAGCGGATCAGGAACTTGCCGCTGCGGATTTTATCCCGGATGTAGTCCTTGACGTCGCTGGTCTGCGACTCGCCAGAAGCAATGATATCCTTATACAGATTGCTGATCCGTAGATGGGGAATCTGTTCGTTGTTGAATGCGATCTGATATTCGCCGTCCACCTTTTCCACGACGACGTCCGGCAGCACGTAATTCTGCGGCGCAGCGGCGAACACCTGACCGGGACGAGGATTCAGTCGCGCGATGTTGTCGGCGGCCTTTTGCACATCCTCGACGCTGATCGCCATTCGGCGCGCGATCTCCGGAAAGCGATGCCTGCCCAGATCATCCATGTGCTCGGCCACGATCCTGTGTTCGATGCTGTGTTCCTTGCCTTGTCGCTGCAACTGGATCAGCAGACACTCGCGTAAATCACGCGCACCAACTCCCGTAGGATAAAAATTTTGGATTAATCCAACCATCCTTTCGAAATCGTTCTGTGGGATTCCGGAGTTCAGCGCCATTTCTTCTGGCGTGCTTTGGAGAAATCCGTCGTCGTCGATGTTCCCGATGACCAACTCAGCAGCTTTTCGGTCATCGGCGCTGAGCACGGTCTGGTTCAGCTGCGCGATGAGATTTTGCTGAAGCGTTTCCTGGACCGGAATTGAATCGAACAGGAACTGGCGCTTTTCGTCTGCTTCCTTCGAACCGCGCCGCCCATCGAAGTTAGAGCTGGCCGATTGCGCCATGTAATCGCGCCATTCCTCATCGAGGCTCGCCAATTTTTCGAATTCGTTTCGGAAATTCTCGTCCGCTGAAGCTTCAGCCTCGCTCCGCTCGTTAGCGCCTGAATCCTCCGGCAAATCTTCCAGCACGGGATTCGTCTCCATCTCCTGTTGAACCAGGTTGCGCAATTCGAGCAGCGGAGTCTGGAGAATGAGCAGGCTCTGTTGCAGCTGCGGCGACAGAACCTGTTGCAAGGCGAGGCTTTGCCTCTGTTGCATTCCCGGTGCGACCATACGCCGAGCTTAAGGGCGTCGTTACCCATGGGCAAGCTCAAGGAGCGGCGGCTCGATGTGAGAAGCCGCAGTTCCGCATCCTAATGTTTATGGCGACGCAAAAAAAAGTATTCGTTGTAAGGATGATCGTCGGTGATTCTAATACCGGCGTCGGGATTCAACGCCGCTTCGATTCGAAATTCTTTTGACAAGACTTCGTTAAGGTAGCTGACCAAATCCTGCGAAGGAGCCCATTCCAACAAATCGATGGCGGCTGCGGGTGGAATCCGTGCGGATGCCTGGCTGGCGGACACATTCGGAATCGGCTCTCGAGAGGCGAGTATGTGCACGCCTGAATTTTCGATGGAGACAAAACAGCGAACGAACGGGAATGAATTCACGAGCGATCGCAAGATCGCCTGACCGGAATCAGGCGCTCCAGCGGGAACCCAGGCAGCCACGATTCCATTTGGGTTCAGGCGCGCCTTGGCCACCGAGTAGAATTCCTGCGAATAAAGCAGACTGGAACCGGCGGCTTCGATCGGCGGAGGCGGATCGATCACGATCACGTCGAACTTCTCACGCGTCCGATTCAGAAAACGCCTGCCATCGTCTACGACGATTCGGCCCTTTGGATTTTTGAGCACCTGCGGCGCATCGGCATGATAAAATGCGAATGCCTCTTTGACGCTGGGGACCAATTCCACGGCGGTAGTGTCGACATTCCAAGTCAGAGCCGATCTGTAGGTCGTGCCCATTCCAAAACAAATGATCAGCACGGTCTTCGATTCGCCGTCATGCAACGTCAACGGGAGATGCGCCATGAACTTCGTAGCAGGCGCAAGCGCCGTCATGCCTATTCCGTTAACGAAAAGCTGCCTGTCAAAGCCGTGCCCGGTAGAAACGACTGACGCGGCGTAATCTCGACGAATCTCGGTGTTATCGGAATTCCGCGCGATGAATCGGGCAAAATCAACAGAATACGTCAGCGAGCTGATCAGCAATACGATTGAGATCGCGGCGTTTGGCCATCGGTAGCATGCCGGCAGAGATTTTGTGGTGAAGATAAACAGCAAAACAAAAGGCACCGCGAGAACCACCAGACCGATACGTTCTCCCACCCATGGCAATAAAAGGTACGACGCAATGAGCGGTCCGAGGATGCACCCGAGCACGTTGACGGCGTACGCGCCGCCGGCTCCCGCCGGATCTCCCAACCCGTAGCTGTCAATCAGGCGCGGAGTGAGATAACCGAGCGCAGCGCAAAATGGACAAATGCTTAAAAGCACGACAGCACCGCTCCACTTTGCCATCGTTTCTGACGTTGTAATGAATAAGCGCAGATCATTGAGCACGATCGGAACGAACACCGCCACTGAAACGATCGAGAGCAAAACTGCTACTGAACGGACCGAATTTCTGCGGAGATCCAAACGATACAGAGATGCTCCAAAAAACGTCGAGGCAAGGTACACGAAAAGAATTAATGCAAAGGAATAGACCTCGGTTCCCAACACGGGTGTGAATGCCCGCGTCCACATGACCTCCATTCCAAGCGC
>DASXYB010000245.1:0-4439 GCA_036502745.1 Candidatus Udaeobacter sp. | reverse complement strand
CGCTCGGCCACATTTAGCGTCCGGTTACTAGGTACGCCAGGAGCGAACGATGTGTTCTCTACCCAGATTCCGTAGCGGGCTGGCGCCCACGGATTGAGCATTTGAAGCGGATTGCGACCGCGGCCAAAGGCTTTTGGAAGTACTCCCTCAACTTTTGGTCGTTCGGAAACTGGCGGCGGCGTTTCCATGGCGCGCACCGGTTTCTGCGGACCGAGCGGTGCTCTGAATTCTTGGGCGGATGCACTCGCCACTACCGCGGCCAAGATTGCGATCGTCAGTGTCTTCATGTTTCCCTTTCGTTCAACGCAAGCGAATGTTGCCCCCAACCACGCCTGCACACAATATATCTTTCGATGGATTCTCTAGAAAAGGCCGCACGCGTCCTGGATTTAGAAATTTTCGAGCTCCAGCGGCTCCGGAACCGGCTGGATGAAAATTTCTCTCGCGCCGTTGAGGTGATTAAGGAAACAGTCGATTCCCGAGGGAAAGTTGTCGTTGTGGGCGTTGGCAAATCGGGACACATCGGCGCGAAGATCGCGTCCACGCTCACGAGCACCGGCTCGCCCGCGGTCGTCCTGGATTCGTCTAATGCACTCCACGGCGACCTCGGCATGATCGCCGACGGGGACGTGGTGCTTGCGTTGAGCGCGAGTGGCGAGACGGAAGAAATGCTCCGAATTTTACCCGCGATCACGCGGTTCCAAGTCAGAATTATCGCTATTTGCGGCGATCCAAAATCAACGCTGGCCCAGAATGCGCATGTTTGTCTCGATGTAAACATCGAACAGGAAGCTTGTCCGCTGAACCTTGCGCCGACGTCGAGCACGACTGTGATGCTCGCCCTGGGCGACGCGTTGGCGATGGTGCTCCTGGAGGCGCGCGGATTTAACAAGGAGGATTTCGCAAAATTTCATCCCGGCGGCATGATCGGGCGCAGCATATTGATGCGCGTTCATCAAGTCATGCGACCCCGTGGTGCGATGGCGATTGTGGCAATCGACACACCAATACGCGATGTGCTACGGGCGATGACCAGCGTGCGCGCTGGCGCTGCCGTTGTGACCGGCGAGGAAAACCAACTGCTTGGCATATTTACCCACGGAGATTTCGTGCGGCATTTTCAATCTGATTCCCACATTGGCGAACGATTGGTGGCGGATCTGATGACACTGAATCCAGTCACCGTGCACAAAGAAAAACTGGCTGTTGAAGTTCTGAACCTGTTGGAGCGCCATCGCATCGACGATCTGGTCGTGATCGACGACGACAATGTGCCTGTGGGGATCGTCGATTCGCAGGATTTAACGCGCCTGAAATTATTGTAAGCGTGCTGTCATTCCGAGCGAAGTCGAGGAATTCCCGTTGCGATAGCTTTAACATCTAGCCGCGGCATCCTTCGACTGCGCTCCGCTTCGCTCAGGATGACACAGTTGCGCTTACGCCAAGCGCATGTAAACTCCGCGCTCTCGCCGCTGTAGCGCCTACCGCTTCAACATTTTAACCGTGTAACTTTGTAAATGATCATCTGTTAATCATGCCCGCCGCTAACGATCTACGCAGAGGAATGGCCATCAAATACAATGGCAATCCCGCTATTGTGCTTGAAGTCCATCATCGCACGCCTGGCAATCTGCGCGCGTTCGTGCAGGCCATCATCCGTTACATTAACACCGGCAAAAGCGCCGACGTTCGCTTTGGTTCCACCGATAAGGTCGAGCTGGTCGATATTGAGCGAAAACAGCTCGAGTTTTCTTACAAGGATCGCAACGGCTATCATTTCATGGATCCTGAGACCTACGACACGATTACGCTGCCGGAAAATTTTATCGGCCAAGCCAGTGATTACCTGGTCGAGAACCTCTCCGTGCAGGTTCTTTATGCGGAAGGCAAGGCCGTCGAGGTGGAACTGCCTGCTTCTGTAAGTCTCAAGGTTGTTGAATCAGCCGAAGGTCTGCGCGGCGATACTGCCAGTAACGTCACCAAGCCGGCAAAGCTGGAAACCGGTAAGACGATTAACGTGCCGCTTTTCATCAAGGAAGGCGAAGCGATTAAAATCGATACCCGCACAGGCGCCTACATGGGACGGGCGTAACGCTGCATTTCTGTTCATTGTAGGGCAACCGCTCCGGTTGCCGCGCCCAGCAGGCGAAGCGCCTGCCCTACAAATCTCTGCGATGTTTTGCGCAATCCGCGGTTCAGTCTTGCATCGGTTCGTATAAATCTGCGTAATCTGCGGACGATTTGGCGACAAAGCGCATACCAAAAAAAAACAATCGCGGCGCACGCAATTCCAAGCGCGGCGGAAAAGTCATTCGCAGCGTTGCGCGCATAACGCCGAGAAGGTTTGTTGCCGAATCCGAGCCGCTCACTGTTCCCACAAAGTGGGTGAAATTTATCTTTGCGATTTTTCTGTTACCGATGTGCGGCGTTCTGACCCAGACATTTTTCACTGCGTTCGCGCGCGCAACTGTGACCCAACGCTTGTGGACGGGCGAAGAATTCTGGTTCTTTTCGTTAGGCGCGGTGCTGTGGCTAATAGCTTTCTTCGGTCTGCCACGGCCAATCTTGATTTACGTGTTCGGGCATGAGCTAACCCACGCGCTCTGGGTCTGGTTGATGGGTGGTCGCGTCAGCCAGTTTCGCGTCGGCTCCGATGGTGGGCACGTGGTAACCACCAAGGCGAACTTCTGGATCGCGCTGGCGCCGTATTTCGTCCCGATCTACAGCATTCTGGCGATCGCCATTTACGGCGCGCTTAGCCTTTTTTTAAACATGCAGCCGTATGGGCGGCTGCTTTACGCCGTGATTGGCGCCACGTGGGCGTTCCATTTCACGTTCACCTGCTGGATGATCCCCAAGAACCAGACCGATCTCACGGATCAGGGCACATTTTTTTCACTCGTCGTCATCTATCTCATGAATCTGCTGCTGCTCAGCGTCATGCTCATTCTCGCGTCCCGAGAAATCACGTTTCAAACCTTTGGCACTGATTTGTTGGTGAATCTCGGAAATTTCGTGACGCGGGTCGCGGAAGTTTTTGCGCAGTTGCGAGTAACGATTGGCGTTTGACACAAACGCCTACAACAACAGCGAATTTGTAGGGCGTCTATATCTCATACGCCTAACGCAAAATTCGTAATCACCGCGAACGGCAGTACCGACAATCCATCGCGCACCTGTAGCTGCCGTTTATGAGGACGAATCGATAGGCACGTGAAGAGATCGTGCGCCTTCTCGAGCACGAGCGGTTCCGGTAAATGAATCGCTGTATCTTGCCAAGCGTCTCCAATGGGTGGAAAACCGATGCGCGAAGAGAGCCGTGGCGCGATTACCGCAACCCAATTCTCGTCGACTCGCCGAACGAAGCTCACGCAACATTCTGCGAACGTTCCGCTCACGTGAAGTGGTAGATATTCGCCGCGCTCGAAAAGATCCGCGTGTCTGCGACGAAGTTGCAGGATGTGCTTTGTCAGAAACAGTTTGATCCGGCCATCCGGCCAAATTTCCATGAGTTCTCTCGGAGTCGCGCTCGCCAGCGATTTTAGCATCTGCCGGCGCAGTTCGTAATCAACCGGACGCCGGTTATCAGGATCGACAAGGCTGTAATCCCAAATCTCCGTACCCTGATAAATGTCCGGCACGCCGGGCGATGTCAGCTTCAGCAGTGTTTGTGTCAGCGAGTTTATTGCCCCGAGACGAATAATCTCTTTCGCCGCTGGAAGGAAAATCGGCAGGAACTTATTTCGCGGGGATGAATCCAAAGTTTTCGCGATAAAATCGTGCATCGCGGCCTCCCACTCTTCGTTAGGTTGGATCCAGCTTGTGTTGATCTTCGCTTCCTTCAGCGCCTTGGTCATGTAAGCCTGGATACGGTCGATGTACTCAGGGGCCGGGACAGGTTCCGGCTCGCCATTGGCCTGCATTGGCCAGGTGCCCAGAAGGGTTTGATAGAGCAGATATTCTTCGTTCGCATCCGGCGCTTCAAGATCATTGACTGTCCGTTTCCACCGGTGATTTGCGGTGCCCCAGCGCTGTAGCGAACGACGCCACAGCTCCGGGATTTCGGAGATCGCGACCATTCGCGCACGGACATCTTCGCTGCGTTTTGTATCGTGCGTCGAAGTTGCCAGCAACGTAAGCGGCCAGTCGCGTTGCCGATCACCGTTTCGCTGGTGAAAAGTTTCGACAGTAAGACCAAACTGTTGCGGCTCGCCGCCGACTTCATTTAATGCCAGCAATCGGTTGTAAATGTAAAAGAGCGTGTCCTCGAGTCCTTTTGCCATGACTGGACTAGTCGTCTGCTGAAATTTCAGAACGAATTGCGCATGCGCAGCGCGGCCGGCCGCATCGAGATCTTGCGGGGAACGAAGCAACAGCACGTCGCGCAAAAAATTGAAGATCGATTCCTCCATCGCAGGGTTGCGGCGTTTGGCCGCGGC
>DASXYB010000244.1:0-4274 GCA_036502745.1 Candidatus Udaeobacter sp. | reverse complement strand
CTTTCTCGGCCGATTAAAGGGGCCTGATCTTGTGCAAGCGCTGGCGATCCAAACTGGCTGGCTCCTGCTCGCCTGGATGTGGGCGCGCTTCATGTGGAAACGCGGGCTCGGCCATTACCAGGCTGTCGGTGGATAGGGTAGTTATTATTTCTACTTTGGGGCAAGCGAACTGACGATTCGCTCGAAGCGCGGATCGCCGCGGAGCGGGTCCCAGAAGGGCAACAGTTTTAGCGCGCCGTAGCTCAACATCTGCGACACACAGGGAGCACGGAGTCCGATTTCCACTTGTTGTAATGCTAACTCCTTCTCGCCCGCCCACGCCGCGGTGATGCCGAAATATTGAATGACATAACTGCCGTTAACGACGTCTTTTTCCACAGGCATCAGCGCGATGGCTTGGCGGCCCTCGTCCAAGGCCAAGTCTTTATGCCCAAGCGCAGCGTCGATCATTCCGAGCACACAGAGCGGCGGTCCATAGTCCGGCTGCGCCTGTACGACCTTTTCCTGCTGGGCGCGGGCTGCTTCAAAAGCAGTGCGCGCTCGCGCTTCGTCTTTGGTGATGCATGCCAGCAACCCTTCGCCAAAACGGTGGCTCAGAACAACCGTGCTTTCGCCCCAGCAATCATTATCACCGAGCGCGACGAGCGCCCGCTCGGCCGAAGCCGGATCTCGTTCGGCGAGCGCGAAAGCAAACCAAATATCGGCGACGTTGGCAATCGCAGCCGGTCCTTGCGCCGTGATCGAATCAAGCGTCTGGTGGAGCGGACGCGTGTCCGCTTTCCAGAAGAGTTCGTCCTGGGCACGATTTGCCTGCGTTTCTACGTTGTGGGGGACGATGCTTAACGCGCGATCCAACGCAGCGATCGCGTCGGCATAACGCCCGAGGAGTTCATAACTTAGCGCGATCTGTTGCAGGGTAAAAAAGTTACGCGGGTCCAGTTCCACTGCCCGTTCCAGATTGCGCACTCCGTCTTCCTGCTGGCCGCGCCGGCGCAAGATGTAGCCGGTAAGTTCGAAGATCCGCGGATCATTTGGTAAAGTTCGGCGCGCGCTCCCCAACTCAGCGAGGGCGCCCGCATAGTCACGCCGGCTGGTGTAAAGCAAGTTCGCGCGTGCCAAATGCGTTTCGCCAGCATCCGGCCGCAGCCGGGTCGCGGCTTGGATAGCAGCTTCAGCCAGCGCGAGCCGGGCGGGTGTATGATCAGTGCCGGACACTCCGTAGAGCTGTTCGTGCGCCCATGCGAGCTGACAATAAGCGTCGAAAAATGCCGGATCGCGTTTCACCGCTTCATCCAATAGCTCGATCGCCTTGCGTCGGTCTGAGTCGGCCGTCGCGCTGAAGGTTGCCGTGACAAGAAGTGACTTGGCTCGGCTGTAAAGGTCGAATGCGGCGAGGTCAGTAGTGGGCGGTTGTTCAATCGCCTTCTTTTCGTTAGGCGACAGTTTCGCTTGGAGTTGATCGGCAATCGCTTTGGCGATCTCGCTCTGGATCGCGAACACATCATCGAGCGGGCGGTCATAGTTCTCCGCCCACTCATGTGCATCCGTGCGCGCGTCGATCAACTGCGCGTTCACCCGCACTTTGTTGCCGGCGCGCTGCACACTGCCTTCCAATAAATGCGCGACGCCGAGTTGCTGGGCGATCTCGCGCAGATTGCGCGGCGCATCGCTTTTGTACTGCATGACGCTCGTGCGGCTGATCACTTTCAAGTCGGCGATTCTGGCCAAATACGTCAAGATCTCGTCCTGGACGCCCTCGGCAAAGAAGGCGTTCGCTTTCTCTTCGCTCAGATTTTCAAACGGAAGGACGGCAATGCTTTTCTCGATGATACCTGACACCGACCGGATCGAGCGGCGCAAAAACAAAAATTGACCGCCAACAATTGCCCCCAGCACGAGCAACGCCACTGCAATCGCCGCCCAGCGCACATGAGCGCGGTGTTTCTTAATTGCCTCAAACTTCTTCGGCGTTGCGGCGTTGCCCACTCCATCACCACACAGATTTGCGACACCGATACGCATACGGTGCTTCACTTCGCATTCGCCAAGTTCGTGCAGGTACGGCTGCCAGCGCGCGTATTGTTCCAAATCTTCCGCGACATGCCGCGACAACAGAATGTGACCGGCATCGCCGCAATCCATCACTCGCTGGGCAATATTGATGCCGGCGCCGGCAATGTTTGCTTGCGCATTCAAGTCCGTGATTTCGTTCACCGGCCCTGAATGAATTCCCATGCGAACATGAAGTTCGGGATGATTCTTCAGCTCCTTGCTGATCTCCATCGCGCATTTCACCGGCGCTTCGGGGTTGTTGCGAAACACCAGCGCGCCGCCGTCCCCCGTGGGTAGCCGCAATAGTTTGCCTTCGGCCTGACCCTGACGGAACTGCTCGGTTGCCCAGACGATCTCTCGTAATTTGTGAATTCGCTCGCTCTGATCGGTGATGAGCAATTTGGAGTAACCGACGATGTCGATGAAGAGGACATGCCCGATCTCGAGTTTAACGTCTGAGAGTTGGGGGTCGGGCATTTGCGGCACCAATTCTAGGAGGCGGCAATCGTCGTTTCTAGATCATTTTGTTGTAGCCCGCCGCGCTGTTTTACCTCAGAGGGCATATCAGTGCTTAAATTGGGGGATAGCAAACGCTATGATTCTGACTCCGATGTCGAGAGCAAAGGGTAGCGCATGCGTCTCGGAGTTTCTGGGGAGCGCAGGCTGGCAGCCTGTGATCCGAGACGCGTGCGCTCCCCGGAAATTTCGCTACGATCAACGTCATGGCGCGACTTCACGAGTACCAAGGCAAAGCGATTCTCGCTGCGAATGGATTCAAAATCCCGCGCGGACGGGCCGCATCAAGTGCCCATGAAGCTGTCGCGGCAGCGAAGGAATTAGGCACCGAAGTTGTGGTGAAGATTCAAGCGTGGACCACAGGACGCGCGGGGATCGGCGGAGTCGCCTTCGCTAAAAAACCTGAGGATGTGCGCGCACACGCTGAGCGGATGTTGTCGATGAAAGTAGGGCAGTTTCCGGTCGAAGCGGTGCTAGTGGAAAAAAAGATCGATATCGATCGCGAGTTTTTTCTTTCGTTCGCGATTGATGACCGTGCCCGCGCCCCGATGATCGTTTTCGCTGCAGGGGGCGGCTCCGGAATCGAAGAGCGCGTCGCTGCAACGCGAGGAATTCCGTGCGATGTGGATCGCGGACCATTGGATTCAGCAGTCGATGAAGCCGTGGCGTCGTGCGGCCTTTCAGCGAAAGATGCGAAGCAGCTAAATGAGTCGATCCGGAAATTGTTCAGCGCCGCGCGCAGCATCGAAGCGCGTTCGCTGGAAATCAATCCTCTCGTGCTGACCAAAAGCGGCGAGTTCGTCGCGGCCGATTGCCGCATCACGATCGATGATTACGCCGTTGTGCGGCATCCCGAGCTCAAGATCGAGATTGCGCGCGAGTTCGATCATCCGCCGACGGCTCTCGAGCGGATCGCTTATGCCGTCGAACAAAACGATCATCGCGGCACATTCTATTTTGCACAGTTGGCAACGGCGGCACCGAAAGCATCCAGGGGACTGGCCGGATTTCACGGCGCAGGCGGTGGCGGCTCGATGATGTCGATGGATGCGATCGTGAATGCCGGATTCACGATCGCCAATTTCACGGATACGAGCGGCAATCCATCTGCATCAAAGGTGTATCGCGCGGCGCGAATCATTTTGGCCCAACCCGATCTCGTGGGTTATTTCGGTTCCGGTTCCGGTGTCGCGAGCCAGGAACAATTCTGGTCCGGGTACGGTTTGGCGAAGGCGTTTTGGGAACTCGATCTCGACGTTGCTGCAGTGATTCGTCTCGGCGGTAACACCGAAGATCGAGCGGTGGAGATCTTGCATCGCATGTCGAAGCTCTTGCGTGCGCCGGTCGAAGGCTACCGCAAAACCGACACGCCCGCGTTCATAGCCGCACGTTTTTCAGAACTGGTCGGCGGCGCCGACGGCAAAAAATGGAAACCGCGCACGCCGAGAGTTCCAAAATTTGTAAAAGATCCATCGGTCACGAAGCTCGCGGTAAAAAATGGCCGTGTCTGGATCGACACCGCGCGTTGGCCAGAGATCCGTGCGGCAGTTGAAACACATGCGGCGGGACTAATCATCGATCGCGAAGGCGCTCCGGCAGCGGCATTGCCCAGCGAAGAGTTTGCTACCAAAGATTCCGAGCTGCTCGCCTGCGACGTCGAATGCCATCTCGCTGGCATCGAAGGCTTTTATCTGGAGCTTGATGTT
>DASXYB010000243.1:0-5426 GCA_036502745.1 Candidatus Udaeobacter sp. | reverse complement strand
GCAGCGACACCGCCAATGGGAAATCCATAGCCGCTGTGGCCGTCTGGCATGCAAAGCGCGTAGCGCGCGATTCCCGGCAAAGTGGCGACGTTACTAATCTGTTGATAAACAGCTTCGTCCATTTCGCGCACCAGTTTCTCTGTCGCGATGATCCGCGCCGGCACTCGCATGCCTTCCTTGTAACCCGGAGGTAGTTCCCAAACCGTGTCTGAAATTTTTCGCAGGTTATCGATGATGGCCATCTGTCTTCTGTGTCATTGAAAATCGTTTTTGATTCCGTGGAAAGTCTTGCAGCAAGGACTCTCAACATCCAACGCTCATGCCCTATGGCGATTGGCCTCGACATTTCCGCCGTTTCGATTAAAAAGGCTGCCGCCAAACGCCCTATATCAACAGCGGCGGACGATACAATCCAAACAAGGATACCTGGGTAGCCACGCCCATCGTCAATGCGCCCGACCCCCGAGCCGTACACACCGCGATGTGGACGGGTGATGAAATGATTGTCTGGGGTGGCATCGCCGGAGCTTCCCCGCTCTCCTATCTCGATACAGGCGGAAAATACAATCGCACTACGAACAATTTTGGACTGCTACTACTGCGACCAACGCGCCCACGGGCCGATTTCGGCACACCGCAGTGAACCCCGTCCGATACCTTCAACCAGCCGGTATGCGGTGGTCGTACCGGCGACCCTGTACAACGTTCCCAACGGTTTGGCCATCGATCTTCAGGTTGGCGGAGAGGTTCCAGCCAAAATTCGCCACCCTGATGACGATGAGACGGCCACTTGGGGGAGCTGCCGCGTCAGCTAGCGAGACTGCAGAGAAGAAGATGAGAATCAGAACGAATCTTCTGACATAGCTGGCCAAGGTCCTCACACATTCGTTGTAGCACGATTGCTATCGCTCTGGCACGCCTTAAATTCGCCAGAGCGAGCGGTGCGTCCCGAACTCGGATATTTCGCCTGAGGAACGTTTGCTGACGTAAATGGTGATGGAAATCACACTGATAAACGTGCTAACGAAGACCATCGCCACGACCCACGATGGAATATGTCCAATGTGCAGCGCGCGATAAAACGATACCACATCGGTGATCGGCGCGGTGGCGTGCAAAAACACCTTCGTCAGCCACGCGATCAAGATCAGGATGAAAATGAACATGTAATTTCGTTTCATCCGGCGGCCGACCGCTTCCAGCTTGGTGATTTTAAAGCAAGGCAAAATTAAATCTTCGCACACGAGCTTTTTCCATTCGCCTTGGAGCAGCTCGCGATTTTCCATGACCATCGGAACTAAAAAATGCGCTTCCAGCATGCGGACGCGCGCGCGAAAGGCGTCATAAAAACGATATCTGCGCGCCTCGATCCACAGCAGCACAGCAACGATAGCCAGATTGAAAAAGAAAATGATGTGCGGCACTTCGCGGGTGGAAAAAGCGATCGTGATAATCGCGGTGCTGCTGGTGATGGCCCAGTTCGTAGTCATATCCAGCCGTTGTCGCCACACCATGATTCGCCCCAGTTCGCCCCGATAAAAATGCGACATCGCGTTGACATAGCCCGGGTCGTAAAGGCTCCGCTGCAACGAAACTGTACGTTCCTCTTTGCGGGCTACCGCTGTATCTTGAGTCGCCACAACTTGTTATTTTACTGGATAACTGCGTTTGCTGCATAATCCAATAAATCTCTCCCATCGCCTTAATGCCTATTCCCCTTGCAGATCTGCTCACGGAACAACAGGTAATTCTCCGGTTGCGCTCCCGAAAACCGGCGAATGCGATTCGCGAGATCGTAGACGTACTCACTTCCGACCTCAGCGGCAGAAAAATCGCAAACCCCGAAGCTTTTCTGGAACAAGTGTTCGCCTGTGAGCAGGCGCATCCCAGTATGGTCGAAAATGGCGTAGCGTTTCCGCATGCGCGCACAGATTTGGTTGATGAAATTGTGATCGGCGCCGGGCGCAGCCGCGCCGGGATTCCATTCGCAGAGAATCAACAGCGCGCACACCTCATTTTTGTAATCGGCGTTCCCGAACGCTTGCTCAGAGATTACCTGGTTTGTGTCGGCACACTGGCGCGACTCGGGAAGGATCAGGTGATCCGAGCGAGATTGCTCGATGCTGAGACGCCTCGCGAATTCATCGACGCATTGACGCCGGAAACCCTGTAGCCGCGTCTTTGTGAGACGCGCGACAATTGGTTACGCCAATTCACGAACGGCTCGAAGCACCGTCTCGATTTCCTGCGGCGTGTTGACGACGCTGCATGCTACGCGCGCATACGATAGGCGATACGGAGTGGTGGAAGCGACGATGCGCTGAGCGAGCAGACGCTTTACCACTTCCTCCGGCTTCATCTCTTTCACATCAAAGCAGACCATGCCGGCGGAAAGGTTTTCATCGCGTGGTGTGTAAAGCTGGACACGAGGCATGCCGGCAAGTCCGTCTTTCATTTGACCATTGAGCTCATGTATCCGTGCGGTGATGCGCGACGGTCCAATGTTTTGATGAAAATGAATCGCTTCAGGTAACGCCCAAAAATGTTCGAACGCCTGGAACCCGCCCGGTGAAAACCATGACGCTCTTGCCGGTGGCGCCGGCTCATGTTCCTGCTCCCACGCAGCGAAAAGGTCCGGCGAACTAAATGTTGGAATCACCGGGCGCATTTTCTGCCAAACGTCCGGTTTCGCCCAAAGAAAACCGGTACCGCGCGGACCGAACAACCATTTGTGTGTGCCGGCTGCGAACGCGTCACATCCCAGCGCTGTAATCTTTGGATCTTCAACGCCAATACCATGCACACCATCGACGATCAGCAGCACGCGATCCTTTTCGTCGCGGCTGCGATTTACGTCTGCCAACGTCTCACCGATGCGCGCGATGGGCAGTCGCACGCCGCTGCTGGAATGCACCCACGTCATCCCGACCGCTCGCGTCTTTGGTCCGATTGCTTTGCGAACGCGGGCGGCGATTTCATCCAGCGAAATTGAGTCGTAAGAATCGAAGAGCGGAATTTTTCGCCAGCTCGCTCCGCACCGCTCTGTGGCAAGCCGGATTGATTCGTGATGGACATAATGATCATGCGTCGTGGTCAGGATCTCGTCGCCTTCTCGCAACGGCAGGCCATGATAGAGAAGAGCCAAACCCGTCGTAGTGTTTTGGGTCAGCGCGATGTCGTGCGAGTCGCCGCCGATGTAGTTGGCGATGGCGCGGCAGACCTGCAACGGGATATTTTCGTCAGTCTGCTCGAACATCGCGTTCTCAACGGTAAGCAATGGATTCGCATCTAACTTCGCCCGGTATTGCTCTATCGCCTGACGCACACATCGCGGGTGGGACGCCAGAAAAAACAATCCCAGATGAATGTAACCGGGAGCCAGCTCAAATTGCCGGCGCACCGATTCCCAATCTTTGAAATCGGCAGGAGCGTTTTCCCTGGTTTTAGCTTCGATGAGCGCGGACGAAAGCGCTCCCGCAGCCAGCGACAACGAACCACGGATGAGAAAATTGCGGCGAGTTAATGGCATAAGCGTGTCCTCAGTTTGGTAATGTCCATAACTAAATCGGGTGGGCGCAATGAATGCGATCCATTTATAGAGGCGAGCATGTAGCCGCGTCTCTGCCTCACGCCGAAGCTGTGGGAGGGCGGGTAAGCCAAAGAGCTTTCGCCTAACGAGCGCGCGTCTTTGGCGGTAATCCCAACACAGGCGCGCGACACCCCGCTTTCGGCCCTTTGACGTCAGAGGTTTGATCGTAGCGGAGAGTTTTCATCGTCGCGTTCACGCGCTCGCTGAGCTCGTTGAACGATACATCGGTTTCACGCGCCGCCTGGGCTTTGCGGAATTCCTTGGCGAGCGCGTAGGTGAACACACCATACCCGATCGTGCCATGGTGATATTCATACGCGTAGCCGCCTTCCTCGCAGGCAGCCAGCACCACCGGCATGTACGGGCCGCGCCGTTCGCGCGGCGCTTTGCGGTACTGCGTTGCAGTTTGCTTCTCACGAAGGCTCATTGCAGTGCCCAATTTTTTCGTGCTGCAGTTGCTTCCCATGTATTCTGCACGGAGCTCGCGGTTACCACCGAAATCCGGATTGAGGTTACGCAGGTCGCGTTCTTCCCACATTTGTTCAGCTTTGTTCCAGCGCAACATTCGATGCCGGATGTCATCCGGAGGAGTGATGGCGCGAATTTTCCGCGCGCCATCGCGAGTCAAGCCACCTGAGTGGCAGCAATCGAACACGGCGAAAAATTTCGCCGCGTAAGGAAGCGCGCTGTAGTAGCGCAGAAAATCGTCGTCGGTAATAGCGCTGTCCTGCGTCCAATGAAAATCGTACGGCACCAGGCATTCGTCGACGTGATCGATTCGCTCAGCCGCGTTGTAGTCGGGCAACTGTGCGCCGTGACCACTGTAATAAAGCACGCGTTCGTGCCCGTCCGCCGTGCCGTCGAGCAGCCAATCGATCCGCTCCCGAATCGCCGCAGCAGTGGCGCGTTCGTCGAGCACCACTCGGATATCTTCAGCGTCAAATCCGATTTCCTGTAACACGCTGCTCATAAGAAACACATCGTTCACGCAGCCTTCCAACCGCGATGCAGGATCAGGATAATTGTTGATGCCGACGAGCAATGCACGCCGCTGGCGTTGTTGCACCGTGCTCTGGAATTGCGCGCTTCGGCTGGCCAAGGATCGCACGCCAGGGCGTTGGGCGAGCACGCGATAAACGCGTTGCCACGTCAGATCACGCTGGAGATAACCGGCGTGACCCGGGAACTTCTCCAAATCGATAATGGCATCATGGCCGGCGACCGGGTCGTCCCAAGAAATTTCTTCAAAATTCGGAACA
Source organism: Candidatus Udaeobacter sp. (assembly GCA_036502745.1). Lineage (GTDB taxonomy): Bacteria > Verrucomicrobiota > Verrucomicrobiia > Chthoniobacterales > UBA10450 > Udaeobacter. The sequence goes on along the minus strand of DASXYB010000243.1, from coordinate 578 downwards.
CGATCGAGGATGCGATGAGCGAGAACGGGATCGCTTTTATTAAACAGATGAAACCAATACTTCTGATTAACGCCGACGATTTTATTGTCGAAATGCGCTGCTTTGAGGAATGGATTGGCGATTTGCGAACCGAAGGTCACTAAGTAGCGCTCCGCACATGCATTTCTGTCCTCATGCAAAAATGCATCGTAACAGATGACGCTCCCGAGACTGTGCGCCATGATTACATCGGGCTTGAACGTGTTGATTCGCTCGACCAAACGTTTGCGCAACGCGGTCCGCACCGCGGCGTTCTGGTCCCACTCCGCTACCATGCCTGCGTGCCAGCCGTCGGCCGCTTCGGCGATAGGTTTGGCCCAGTCCAACAACCCACGTCTTGGTCGAAACCATCCGGACACGGTCTGAGCCGCATCTTCGACGGCGGCTCCGAGCGGCGCGAAACCGAGATGCGCCGCCGCGCTTACATCAGTGAAAAGATTGATTTTTCCCGAGAATAAACTGTCGTAGTCGAAGCGCTCATAGGTCGGCGCAAATGCAGGATCGAAATACTGAATCCCGGCGGTGATCGCCTCTTCCCA
>DASXYB010000242.1:0-4095 GCA_036502745.1 Candidatus Udaeobacter sp. | reverse complement strand
AGGCCCCAAACGCCTGCGAGCGCGCACGCTTCGGATGCGACGCCCTCCTGCAGGTCGCCGTCACCGCACAAACAGACCACGTGCTGGTCGAAAACTCTATGTTCATCGGTGTTGAACCGCGCCGCAGCCATATTCGTTGCCACGGCCATGCCAACCGCGTTGCCCACGCCCTGACCAAGCGGTCCGGTGGTGCATTCGACTCCGGGCGTCTCGCCAAATTCGGGATGTCCCGGCGTTTTCGAATGCAGCTGCCGGAAACGTCTGATTTCCGACATCGGCAAATCGTAGCCGCTCATGTGCAGCCAGGCGTAAAGGAACATGCTGCCGTGCCCGGCCGAGAGGACGAAGATATCGCGATTAAGCCAACGAGGCTGTTCCGGGTTATACCTCAGCGCATGACCGAAGAGCACAGCACCGATTTCAGCACAACCGAGCGGAAGCCCGAGATGCCCTGATTGCGAGGCTTCGACAGCGTCCATGCACAACCCGCGCGCCTGATCCGCTGCTTTCGAAAGTATTTCGATGTTCAAATTCATGCTACGCTTATAATCGCAGCGCAGCCGTTCGTCATTTCGATTTCATTTTTCAACAATTGAATCAAACAACTCTCGTTCACATTGCTGAGCGCCTTGAAGGTTTGGCAGGGAGACTTCCCGAAAAAATTCGGCGGCCAGTGCTGCGTGAATTGGTACCGCTAAAGCAATTGTTTCTTCAGCAGCGGCGGCCGCGGTTTCTTTTCATCGGGTCGAGCAAAACGCCGATGCCAGAAATTATCGATCTGCTTTTTGCGCCTGACTCGCACGAGGGCATGAACGTGACACTCACGCCGGTACATCGTTGGACCGAGTGGACAATTCCCGGTCAGGGAACCATCTCGATTCTGGACGCCCGCGACGCCGGCGATTCTGCGAGGACGCAAATTCAGGACGATCTCAGACGCGAAGCTGCTGATATGATTTTCTTTTTTGATGACGGCGAATCAGCTTTAAACGCAACGATCGAAGTTCCTTCGCCTGACACAAAAATCATTGGTCTTTCGCTGGGGTCTGCGACACGAGTGACGGAATTAGAACAGGCGCTCGACGCGCAGCGGAGTGTTCGCGATCGTTTGCTCGCTGTAATTGGCATCGCGGAAAGGCAATCGGCCGAAACGCGACGTCTGATGTCTCTACTTGCTGCGGAGTTGCCGAACGAGGCGAAGATCGAGATGATCCGCATCTCCCGAGATCGGCACGCACAGATTCATGTCGCGCAAATGTTAGTAAAATCTACGACCGCGATCTGCGCCGCAATCGGCGCGCAACCGATTCCATTGGCAGACATGCCGGTTCTCACCGCTCTACAAGTGTTGATGGTTTCCGGAATTATGTACATCAGCGGCAGAGAACGAAGCCTCCGGGCTGCGACTGAGTTCATTGGAGCACTCGGAGCAAACGTCGGTCTGGGCATGCTCCTTCGCGAGGGTACGCGCGCGATGCTGAAATTTTTTCCAGGGTGGGGCAACGTGGTTTGCGGTATGGTTGCGGGTGCGGGCACATACGCGATTGGTCGTGCTGCGACGGCGTACTTTCTCGAAGGCGCTTCGCTAAAAGAGGCGAAACAAACGTACCTGAGGAGTCGAAAAAAAGAGTCGCGCCGCGCGCTGCCATCGCATGAATAGACTCTCTGGTCGGGCGCTTTACACGGGTCGAATTCAGCACATTCGGCGTGGCCAGAAAGCCGCGTGAATAACTTGTGAACAAGATTGTTATTTCGGCGCATTTTGTTCACAAAATTTTGTGAATAAGCCTAGGACTTTGCCTTGCTATGGTATGGGGCGCACTGCGCGCCTATGAAGCTCTCGAAGATACACGCGACGCTCAAGAACATCGGCGTGTCGCCCACGAAAGCTCTCGGTCAGAACTTTTTGCATGACCAAAATCTTGCTCGCTGGATCATCGATCAGGCGCAAATCACTGCGCAAGATTATGTGGTCGAGATTGGACCCGGCCTGGGCGCGTTGACGGGATTTCTCTTGGAAAAAGGAGCGCATGTTCTGGCGATCGAAAAAGATGCGCGACTTGCAATGTTTTTGCGTTCGCATTTGGACGATAAGCGACTTGAAATCGTCAACGCTGATGCGCTGAAATTCGATCCACGCATTTTGTTCACGCATCGCTCCGTGAAGTTGATCGGGAATCTGCCGTACAACATATCCAGTCCATTACTTTTAAATCTCCTGGCGCAGCCAAGTCCCATCTCTTTGTGTCTGTTCATGTTACAGAAGGAAATGGCGATGCGACTTTCCGCGTCACCGTGCACACACGACTACGGAGCATTGACGTTGCGCGTGCAGTTGCATCATCGCGTCAAATATTTGCGCAGCGTTGCTGCGACTGTATTTGTCCCACGACCTGAGATCGATTCCGCAGTCGTGCGACTCGAGCCACGCAGTCCGATTGAATTGCCGGATCACGACGATAAGTTGCTTTTGAAATTGATCCGGATCGGATTTTCTCAGAGACGGAAACAACTGAGGAAATTGCTGCGGGAATACGATCGCGACTGGAACGCGCTCGCGAGCTGTCTGAATATCGATCTGAACGCACGAGCAGAAGAATTATCATTGCTGCAATGGATTGCTCTTGCGAATTGCATCGCGCCGCCCCCGTTCCACGGGATCGATTCCACCGTCAACGAGCAGTTCCCAGTGGTCGACGAAAATGATGAAGTTCAGGGTTACGCTGCTCGCTCTGAAGTGCATGGGAATAACTTGCGCCATCGCGCGGTTCATATCCTCATTTTCAATCAGATCGGGGATGCGTATTTGCAGCAACGTTCCCGCTGGAAAGACCGGCATCCGTTGAAATGGGACTCGAGCGCTGCAGGGCACGTGACTGCCGGAGAAAATTACGATGAAACAGCGCGCCGCGAGCTAATGGAGGAGTTGGGCCTTGATGTTCCGCTTGAAAGAATCTTCAGCCTCGCCGCTTCACCGCAAACCGACCATGAGTTTATCTGCGGCTACCGCGGCGCGGTTTCAGAAGATCCTTCTCCTAACAAGTGTGAAATTCAGAGAGGCGCATTTTTTGCGCCGGCCGTGATTGATGGCTGGACGTCGGCCAGACCCGATGACTTTGCGCCGGGATTCCTGGAATGCTGGAAAGCGTATCGCCGGAAAATGTTTTCCGAGCGCGAAGAGTCTATCCGCCCAGAAACTTTCTTCGTGGCAAACGGCGTAGCATCGACTGCTTGAACTTTCGGGCGGCGCGTCGTGCTGCTTGTTTTCCGCCAAATACATTGTCGCTGAACATCTTCGTCACCACACGATCGCCGCGGAGGAAGTGGACCTGAAAGCCATGTGTCTGCTTCGCTGCGCGCGATTCCGTGTCGATGCGGCGGATGTTTTCTTCCGATTGAGGATTGGGACGTTTTCGTCTTGGCATAATGACTAACAACAAGCTAACAAGTCATGGCCAGATTTCAACGACCCAATGAAACGGCGCCGCGCACCGCGTCCGGCGGCGGCAGATTCCAGGCGCGCCATTTATTTTCGTACTCGCCTGCAGGCAGCAAGGCGTAGCATGGGTGTCGCTTCGCTCGCAACCAGCTAATCATTTTGACGAGATTATCCTGCGCCATGGTGGTACAGCCGGTGGTCGCTCTATTTACACCGCGCCGGATGTGAAAAAAGATGGCGCTACCTGCTCCCGGCACAGGCGGATCGGAATTGTGCCGGATCTCGACGAGCCAGTGATAGGCAAAATCTCCCGAGCGCATTTTTTCGTGAGTGTAATTGTCCGGCGGATTCTTCGGATCAATGACGATGTGCCTATTGTAGTTGGGCGAACGAGGATCATCGCTCCAAATGTCTGCATCGGTGACTTGATGATACGGATAGTCGGCGCCACCCGGCAGGTGTGCGTCGTATCCAAAGATTTGTCCGATTTCAAAAATTCCTGCGGGCGCCCGGCCGTCTCGTTCTTTTTTGCGAAGGCCTGATTCGTTTTGACCTGCCAGCCCCGTTCCCCAAGCGAGACCGTTCTTGCCGAATAACACGGGAAACGGTCCGCCCACCACCTTCCAATCACCTCCCCGCGGGCGCTCGAATAATCG
>DASXYB010000241.1:0-2854 GCA_036502745.1 Candidatus Udaeobacter sp. | reverse complement strand
TTTGCAGGGGCCGTTTCGCGGCACAAATCGCAGTCGATGCACTGATCGTCGACGTAAAATTTGCCCGGTACATTCTCGGGGTATTTGTTCGCTGAGTCGGCCATGTTTCCCTAAGGTGAAGTGGAACGTTAGGAAGAAAGGCTCCTAACGCAATAATCTGCCCGTTGATGCGCTCAGGCGCAACCGCAACGTACCGCTGGCACGTATTTCCTCAAACGTAAACGCGCTCTCGCATTTACCGACCTTCCTCTTAACCTGCCCATATGAAACGAGATGCTGCCAAAAGCCTGCGGGCCTTTGCAGGCGAGTTGGTAATCTATGCGGTTCTTGTTACCGGTTACTTCTTTTTAGTTCTTCATGTTCTAGGGGGGTGGCTTTACCGGCTCGAAACGCAGCATCGCGTCGTTTATGCGGTGGTCGCTCTCTTGCTCATAGCTGGTCAGGCTATTGTTCTGGACGCGATAACCACGGTTTTGTTCCGACTGCTGCAGCGCCGTTGGAGATGAGTGATGTTTTTTCCAATCTCCAACTCTCACATCAATCCGGTTTATCTAGTCGTCGTCGGCTTTGTAATCGGAATTCTGGGCGGCTTTTTTGGGGTAGGCGGAAGTTTCATTGCCGGTCCGGCGTTGCGGCTGATGGGAGTGGATTGGAACTACGCGGTTGGAACGGACCTGGCGCACATTGTTGGCAAGTCGATCGTCGCAGCAAGAAAACATCGCTCGTTAGGCAACGTCGACCTGAAGCTCGGAATGATCATGGCCCTGGGCACCATCATCGGCGCCGAGGGGGGCGCCCAACTGATCCAGGCACTCAAGCGAGCAGGCAACGTAAACACCGTCGTCAGTTGGGTCGCGATTGTTGTATATGCCAGCATTTCGATCTTCATGCTGTGGGAGAGCTACTCAACACTGAAGTTACACAAGGGCCAATCACGCCGAACCGTAAAGCCGACAGAAACAAAAGCAGATCATTCCGCATTCGGACCCGTCACAAAAAAAATTCAGGGAATGAAAATTTGGCCGATGATTAGTCTGCCCACCTCGGGGATACGAATCTCTCTCTGGACCATACTGGCGGTCGCCGTTGTCGGCGGATTCTTCAGCGGTTTTTTGGGTGGCGGCGCGGGCTACATCCGGATGCCGTCAATGGTTTATGTGCTCGGAGTTCCCACTCACCTGGCCGTGGGAACAGATCTGTTTGAGATCGTGATTTCCGCGAGTTACGGAACGATCACTCACGCCATCAAGGGCAACGTAGATATTCTGATCGCGCTCGTCATGCACACCGGCGCAGTGATCGGGACGCAGATTGGCGTGGTCGCTACGCAATATTTTGCGGGTCCGAAGATCCGCCTTGCTTTTGTGCCGCTGCCGTTGATCGGCGCGGCGATAGTCATCTATACGCTCGTCACCGGCCACAAGCTCTAGCCATGAAAATTTTGATCTGCAGTGACGGCACACCTTCAGCGCAAACCGCAATCGACTTGGTCGCATTATTGGCGGGGCCGCTCACCGCCGAGACCACGCTTTTGGGAATTGCAGAAACTTCGGAACACGAACAGCCGCTGCGTGAAGCGCTTCAAACGCAGGCGCAATCTCTGCGGCAACGCGGCGTATCGCCGAACATCGTCGTCCAGTTTGGTGAGCCGGTCTTGCAGATCGTCCAGCAAACGTCGAAGAACAAATACGACCTCGTCGTAATCGGCGCGCGCTGGACCGGCGCCGTGGGACATTACTGGCGATCAAAGAGAACTTACGAAGTCATCAAGGCTATTCAGCCTCCGGTGCTGGTGGCCATCGGCGAACGCAAAGAATTGAAGCGGTTCGTCGTTTGCACAGGCGGAAAAGAATTCATCCAGCAAGCGGTGAAATTCACTGGCCAGCTCGCCGCGGCGGTCAAAGCATCCGTGACTTTGCTCCATGTGATGGCTGAGCCACCCGCGATGTTCGCCGATCTCGTACGAATGGAAGAAAATGTTGATGAGTTGCTTCAATCACACTCCGAACTCGGAACCAACTTGCGCCGTCAAAAACGGGAACTCGACCGGCTGGGCGTTCCTGCTGACGTGCATCTCAGGCATGGCATCGTGATCGATCACGTTTTCCAAGAGGTCCGGGATGGCAATTACGATTTAATTGTGACCGGCACATCACAGGCGCGCGGACTGTTTCGACACTACATCATGGGCGACTTAACCCGCGACATTTTGAATCGATCCAATGTGCCCGTGCTCGTCGCCCGCGCCGGACCGCCCAAACCAGCTCGAACACTCTGGAAAGCGGTCAGAGGATTGTTTCGCAAGCCGTAGCGACGCAAGTCAGGGCGTCCTAACGGATTCGTCGCGCAAGCTTGCAGCGTGCTCACGCTACAGCCGTTATAGCTGTGTTACGTTCTGAGGTGCACGCGCCTCAACGAGCAATCCCGAGCGGGTCCAGAGTGCGCCGCTGGCTCGGCCATTTATTCAGGGAATGGACGATAGAAAGCTGGCGGCCAATCGCGCCGGCCTTTGCGCGACCGAAGCCGTCAACATGGAGTGATAAGCAGGTGACGCTTGCGTGGATAGGCCACTCCACAGTGCTAATTAACTTTTCCGGTGTCACAATTCTCACTGACCCCGTGCTCTTTCCCCGGGTCGGAATTCGTTTGCCAGGCATCACCATAGGTCCAAAACGACTGACCGCGTCTGCGCTGAAGTTTCACGACCTGCCCCGAATCGATCTAATCCTTCTGTCGCATGCGCACTTTGATCATTTCGATCTGCGAACGTTGCGTTGTTTTGATGAAACCACACGTGTGATCACCGCACGCGCTACGGGTGATCTATTGAAGCGAACCCGGTTTTCCAACATCA
>DASXYB010000240.1:0-2872 GCA_036502745.1 Candidatus Udaeobacter sp. | reverse complement strand
CCAAACCATCGCCCCTGCTCCATTGGCACTGTTCCTTGTACCACTGGTGTTCAGGATGAGCGCGGCGACGCCGCTGGCAGTGTTCGCTTGCGCCGTGTTGAGGGCCAGGGTTCCAGCGCCAAGGCCGGTGTTATAGCTGGCCGTTGTGACACTGAACAGTGAATACCAACCAAATCCGCTGTTTCCTACCCCGCTAGTTAAGTTCTTAAGGGCGTTTTTGCCCTCTGCCGTTGTAAAACCGGGATAGTCCCCATCCGGGGCCGGATTAACATCCGGCTCTGCATGCGTCATCTGAGAAAACGCAAAACAGGCCAAGATAATTGGAGTTAGTGTCAATGTTGTTGTTAGGTTTTGAGGAGTTTTTTCATAGGAGGAGTTTGTTAATGCCATTTCTTCTGCCAAAGCCGCTTGTAATTTGTCAACAAAAAAATGAAAAACGCACAACTTGAAAGCACGCAGGTTCTCGCTGAAACACAAGGATGGCATGACAGCTTGGTGAGGCGGATGTTATGCCAGGTTGCTAAATCGTGGCCGGCACCTTAAATAGATTGTCAGTGGAACGTTATTTTCTCATTGCTTCGACAATCTGTTTTCTCGCCGCGGTTGTGCACACCGTCATCGAGTTGCGTTCGGGAGTGTTCCGGCCGAAGCGATTCAATTTCCTGGCCATCGGATTAGGATTTATTTTTCAGACAGCTTTCTTGTGGATTCGAGGCCAGGAGTTAGAGCGATGTCCAATCACGAACCTGTTTGAGGTTTTTGTGTTTCTCGCCTGGTCGGTGGCGTTAGTGTACATCCTGGTAGGGCCAGCATATCGGCTTTCACTGATGGGGGCATTCACCGCGCCGCTGGTGTTGTTGCTGCAAGGTTTTGCCCTAATCGCGCCAGTCGATACGAGGGGCCCCGTAACTGTCTCGGCAAATTCCTGGCTTGAGCTTCACGCATCGATGTCCCTCGTAGCCTATGGCGTTTTCGCGCTCGCTTGCATAGCAGGGGTGATGTACCTGCTGCAGGAGCGCCAACTGAAAACACACCAGTTGCACTCGATCTTTTATCATCTACCCCCTCTCACGAACTTGTTCGCTGCGATCACGCGTCTCTTATGGTGGGGTTTTGCACTTTACACCGTAGGGATCGTGAGCGGCTTTTTTACCGGTCATCCATTACCGCGCATTCAGGTGATAGCTGCGGTTGCGCTGTGGCTTCTGTACGCGGCGATCTTGCAGGCCCGTCATCTCAAATGGCTCGCGCCAACACGTGTAGCCGCGTTGTGCATTATAGGCTTTAGCGTTGCTCTCGCGCTTCTGTGGGGAATCACATTCACCGCGGAGCTGCATCACGTTCCATGAACCTGTTCTGCATTGGATTGAGCCACCACACTGCGAACGTGGCAACGCGGGAGCAGTTCGCAGGTAACGCCACAGCCGAATCCATTGCGCGCGACGCCGGTTGCGCCGAAGCGTTGCTGCTCACGACCTGCAATCGGGTGGAGGTTTACGGAGTCTCGAACAAATGGATGTCCACCGACGAAATTGCGCGTTGTCTCATGGCAGAAACAAATCTTAATCCGGACGATTACGCGCCTCCATTGTACCGTCACGAGGGTAACAAATGCGTTCAGCATCTCTTCCGCGTCGCGTCGGGACTCGACTCGATGGTCGTCGGCGAGAGCGAGATTTTCGGACAAGCAAAGAAGGCATACGAATCGGCGAAAACATCGGGAGCAGTCGGTCCATATTTGCATCGTCTATTCCAACGTGCGTTTCGAGTGGCAAAACAGGTTCGCACGCACACCGAGATTGCGCGGGGCGCGGTGTCGGTCGGTTCTGTCGCGGTCGAACTGGCTCAACGAATTTTTGGCAAATTGAGCGACTGCAGAGTGCTTGTACTCGGTGCGGGTGAAACCAGCGAGCGGACGACACGTGCGCTTGTGTCGCGTGGCGTCAGCGATCTTCGGGTGAGTAATCGCTCGCTGGATCGCGCGCGCGAACTGGCGGAGGCTGTAGGCGGACGCGCGGTGCCGTTCGAGGATTGGGCGGCACAATGTCGTGAGATCGATATTCTGCTCACGTCAACAGCATCTGAGGCGCCGTTGCTGACATCGGAAACACTAGCGCCGATGTTGCGGCAGCGCCTGGATCGTCCGCTCTTCATCATCGATATCGCAGTACCACGGGACGTCCATCCCAACGTAAATGAATTGGAAGGCGTTTATCTTTACGACATCGACTCTATACGCTCTGTCACCGAACAATCGCTCGAACTCCGGCGGCAGCAGGTCGCTGCGGCTGAAGCGATCATTGCCGATCATGTCACTGAGTTTGTCAATTCGATATCACGAGGATTGAATCGTGCCTCGCAGGCGCCCGAGCATTCCTCACTCGGCGAAAATCCGCTCCGCGCTTCGGAGCTGTAGGAACACGCTGACAGCTTCCCCTGCGAAGCATCGCGCATTACATTCCCGCGATGCTTTCCAAGATCACCCTCGGCACACGTGGCAGCGAGCTTGCGCGCGCACAAACTCTGCTGGTTGAAAAGGCAATTCGCAGAGCGCATTCCAACGTCGCGATCGAAACTAAAATCATCATCACGCGCGGCGACGACGCCAAAGTTGTCGACTTCGCTGCTGGTCGGAAAGGATTGTTCACGGCGGAAATCGAGCGAGCGCTTCTGGCCTGCGATGTGGATGTCGCGGTCCACAGCGCGAAAGACCTGCCGAGCCACCCCCAGCGGGGAGCACAAATCGGGGCAGTCCTTCCTCGGGCGCCAATCAATGACGTGCTTATTTCCAAACACTCCGGTGGTCTCGAATCTCTTCCCAATGGCGCAACAGTGGCCACTGGAAGCGTCCGAAGGCAACGTCAACTGCGTT
>DASXYB010000239.1:0-4205 GCA_036502745.1 Candidatus Udaeobacter sp. | reverse complement strand
CAGACCGGTCGTACGTTTCCGCCCAGATTTGGGAATCTGTGCGCGCATCGATTAACTGTGCAGCGATGCGAAGCCGATCACCTGCGCGTTGGACGGAACCTTCGAGAATGTGAGTAACGCCAAGCTGTCGACCGATCTCGCGCAGGTTTCGTGGCTCACCGCTTTTGTACTGGCGTACGGTGGTGTGGCTGATGACCCTCAGATCGGAGACCCGCGCCAGATTGGTCAGGATTTGATCCTGCACGCCGTCTGCGAAGTACGTGTTTTGTTTGTCGTCACTTAAATTTTCAAATGGCAGGACAGCGATCGATTTTACCGAAGTATCAACCGCTCCGTGTGACGCAGGACCGGCCGTGTAGCGGCCAACGAAAAATAATCCGATCGCCAAAACAGCACCGATAACTGCGACGTAAATCCAGGCGTGGGATTTTTCGCGGGGTCGCGCAAAATCCGCGTCTTCGGTTCGTTTCAGTCCTTCGCCGGTCAGCTCAAACGCCCACGCCAGAACAAGAGCAATCGGAAAACCAATGACGATCAGCAAGACGATCAGTTGAACGATCCAGTTCGGAGCTCCGAACACAGGAAAAACTTGTGCGATGCCCTGGGCTAGTGCCCAACCGGCGATGGCATAAGCGACCGCAACTTTGTAAACATTGCGCCGTTTTAGCTCGGCAAAGAAGTTGTGTGGGTTCATTGAGCGGACGCGAGAAGGAGATGCGCGTTGGATTCAACCTTCAAGCGAAAATCTCGATGACTTTCGTCTGAATTGACCTCCCGAGCGAAGCCGAATCGGTCAATGGAAAATCTTGCTGGCAAATCTGAATTGAATTGGAAAACAATTTTTATTCCTACAAGCTGCACGGTCATCATGGATCGCAATATCCAAAAGTCGTTTGTTGGGACATCTCAACAAGCGGACGGAAAATGCGACTGAACAAGACCAGCAAGAAATTCAGTTCATGATCAACATGGACGAGTTCCAAATCCATGTGTTCGTGCTAAAGCTCATGGATGGCGTAGCGGTTATCTCGCGTCGCGAGCTCGGAGTTGAAGTCTGACGCGATTTTCCACGTTATACGGCACTCTTTTTTTAGCCGTTAGGTTCGATTTGATCTAAGACGTCGCGACGTCTATTGTCGTTTTGTGAAATATTCGGACCCGCCAAAACGGAAACCGGGTGCCGTACGCGACGCGATTATTGAAGCGCTGGCGTATCGTGTCCATGGCGCGACCGTCGCGAAGATCACAGAAGAAGTTAGCGCACGAATCGGACCGACGCCTCCGTCGTCAATTCGTTCGTACCTTCGTCTGAACACGCCAAAGTTCTTTGTAAAAGTTGACCGCGGTCATTATCGTGTCCGTGAAGAAGCACAGGCAATTCTTCCGTTAGTTGATCAAAGAAATGGAGCACCGGTTTTGCGACTCGCTCCATCGCGTGAAGCTTTCCGCTTCGGGAACGCGACACTGATCCACGGCGATTGCTTTCAATGGTTGGCCAGCGCTCAGACAAATAGCATCGAAGCCGTTGTGACCGATCCTCCGTACGGACTCGTCGAATACAGCGAGCTAGAGCAGGACAAACTTCACAAAGGAAAAGGCGGAGTGTGGAGAATTCCGCCGTCGTTCGACGGAAATAAGCGTTCGCCATTACCGCGGTTCACAGTTCTTTCGCGCGATGATATTAATGAATTGGAAAAATTCTTTTTCGCATGGGCGCGCTTGCTCTTCCCGATCGTCGTTCCTGGCGCGCATGTGATCGTGGCTTCGAATCCGTTGCTCTCCTTTGTTGTCGCAAATGCCGTTACTCGAGCGGGGTTTGAACGTCGCGGCGAAATCATTCGCTTAACAATGACAATGCGCGGCGGGGATCGCCCGAAAGCAGCTCACACCGAGTTCGCGGAGATTAGCGTAATGCCACGCTCGATGTGGGAACCGTGGCTTATTTTCAGAAAGCCGATTGAGGGTCGCGTCCAAGACAATCTTCGGCGTTGGAAAACCGGTGGGTTCCGACGGCCATCCAAAGATCAACCGTTCGGCGATGTGATCACATCCGCGCCAACGCGAAAACAGGAACGCTCGCTTGCTCCGCATCCAAGTCTCAAGCCACAAACATTTGTGCGAAAAATTGTTCGCGCAGCGCTGCCGCTCGGTGAGGGAACAATTCTTGATCCGTTTGCCGGCGCAGGATCAACGTTGGCGGCAGCCGAGGCCGTTGGTTATCGAAGCATTGGAATCGAAAAAGACTCGCGTTACTTCAAAATCGCGCAGGAAGCCTTGCCGAAACTCAGAGCGTTGAAGGTGTAGTTGGGTCTTTGTAGATCCAGTTCTGTCGCAACTTCAGAATTCCTTCGCGATGAAGAGTCGCGGTGCGCGTTCCAAGTTCGCCGCGTGGGTTTCGGCGAAAATCCTCGATCGTCACCTGCCCGAGATAAATTTCGGTGAACGTCATCGCCTTCCGTTCACGCGCGGGCTGAGTTGTGTTGTCGATTTTGTAAACAAAGACCGCCAACCATTGATTGCGTGCGCCATGAGTATCCACGGCCCCTCCCGCCTTTCGCGTTGTTTTGATTTCAACGCCTTCAGTCCCCGCCTTCACGGAATCGTTTGGATAAACTCCTTTCACGAGAAGATCAGGATGTCCATTAAAGTAATCGTTCTGAGTTAACACGCGCGAATGCTTCGCCGTACTGGCGGTAAGTAAGTCGGAAAGAAGCCCCGACATGATCGCTGGCCGAACAAAATCGTCGAGACGCTCTAATCCCTTTTCGAGAAGACCAGTATTCACATCATAAAACAGATCGTAAACGTCCTGCATCGCAATCTCGAAATCCTCGACGCGTAGTTGAAACGGAAGGCTAGCGTTCTGATTGAAACAGTCGCGCTTCGGTCGATTCCGTTCCGCAGGCATAGGTGTAAGACACAACAGCGGAGCTACAGGAGCAAGGCGAAAGCGGGCTGAGGCTGAATTCTCGATCTTCTCACAAGTCAATCTTGCGCCGCTTTAGCTCCGAAAAGAATTTTCCCAAATTTCCCGAATTCAACGTTGAGTACCGGATTTTCCAAATTCCCGTGCCGGAACAATTTTCTCTGCTAGCGCTTCAAATCGCGGGTCACCGCGGAGGGGATCAAGCATTGGATCGGCTCGGATCCAGGCAGTATCGATGTTATCGTGATTCTGGTATTCACGCTCCAGGTAATCGATGGCTTTTGTTTTGTCGCCCAGGCCGATGTAAACCAGCGCCATGAGATACCCCCGGACGAATTGCTGTTTGGCTCGCGCTTCAAGCTCTCGAACCAACTCCAGCGCCTGGTCTTTTTTGCCGGTGTCCGCATAAGCGCGCCCGAGTAGCGCGACGATTTGCGGATCGTCGTCGAGCGTTCGCGCTTTTTGGTATTCGGCAATCGCTGCGGCTGTGTCGCCTTTTAAGTAAAGTGCTTGGCCGAGATTCCAATGTGTGTAGCCGAATTTGTTATCGAGCGTGAGCGTCCGCTGAAGCTGGGCGATAGCTTGATCATACTGACGCGCCATCATGAACGTGCTGCCAAGATCCGCATTGATGATGAGCGAGAGGGGGTCCAGCTCCACAGCTCGTTTATTTTCGCTAATCGCTTCATCAAAGCGGCCGAGCGCCACCAGAAGAGCATTGCCATACCAGTGATGCGCAGTGGCGTAATTCGGATTCAACTCAATCGCGCGTTTAAATTCCTTCTCGGATTGGGCAAAGTTTACATCGGAGAAACAAAGCAATAAGCCGAGGGCTGTGTGTGCCTCAGCTGAAGTCTCCTGCAACTCAATCGCCCGTTCCGCAGCAGCTTTCGCCTTCGAAAAATAATCCTGCGGGGATCCGGCGTCGAACAGCGGTATCAATATGTAGCTCTCCGCCAGGCCAGCGTAGGCGGTGGCATAATGCGGATCGATGGCGATGGCTTGCTGGAAGTAATCGCACGCTGTTTTCAGATCCTGGCCAGTGCGTTTGTTCCAGAAAAACCGGCCTTTGAGATAAAGCTCATAAGCCTCGGGATTCTCCGTTGGCTTGTTTGACATCGCCGTGCTCTCTGACCCAGTGAGCTTCGCCTGCAGAGTGTCGGCAATCGTTTTTGCGATGTCGCTTTCGACTGAGAAAAGATCGGTCAATTTACGATCGTAAATGTCCGCCCAGAGATGCGCGTCAGTCAGAGCGTTAATAAGCTGCACATTCACCCGC
>DASXYB010000238.1:0-4779 GCA_036502745.1 Candidatus Udaeobacter sp. | reverse complement strand
TTTGATGCTGCGTGATGTGAACATAACAAGTTTCCTCCAACTCCGAGAGTCGGACTTGTTAGGCCTCGACTGTTATCGAAGCGTCGCATCGCCCAGCTCTCATTCTTCTTTTTTGCGCAGAAGTTTTTGCTGTAGCCGCATGTCTATGAGAAACGCCGGCATCGCGCACAGCGCGACGGCTACAGAATGAGGTGGACCGGACAAATATTCTGGCTCCTGGCTTATGATGCCTGTGCGGCACCGCACCTCCTTCCCGCCTTCACCTTCGAAATGATTTCGACGATTGGCCCAATGGGAAGTCGTATCCAGTTACAGCAGCGCAACTGCTCCCGATTCTCACGGGATTTCTTGCGCCGATCCACTTTTTCAAGCTCGCAAAGAACCGGAACGAGGACTACCGACTTGCCTTTGGAGCGTCAAGATTATTTAATCTCCATGCCAACTGCCCGGCGTCTGACACAGACGCCCCACAAGCTTTCAATGACAAAAATTACAACCACAGCTAATCCCAAGTTCATCATCACCGGCGGCGCCGGATTCATCGGCTCAAATCTCACGCTGGCGTTGCAGGAAAAATTTCCCGACGCGCACCTCACCGTAATTGATGATTTCCGGTCGGGGGATTTCAAAAATCTGGTCGGCTATCGCGGAGATCTCATCGCCGAAAATGTGGCGACATTCGATTGGCGAGAGAAATTCGGCGATCCCGAAGCTGCTGGATTCGATGCCATTTTTCATCTCGCATCAATTACTGACACGACTTTGCACGATCAATTCATTCAGGTGCACGACAACGTGGAAAGTTTCCGTCGCCTTTTGAATTTTGCGCGCCCCGCAACAACACGAATCGTCTACGCTTCCTCCGCGGCAACTTACGGTCCAGCAACGGAAGCGAACGTCGAATCAAACGGCGCCGCACCGGCGAATGTTTACGCCTTCTCAAAGGTCATCATGGATAATATCGGCAGACGCGCTGCTGCCGCGTCGCTAAATTGGATCATTGTCGGCCTGCGTTACTTCAACGTTTACGGACCGTGCGAAGCGCACAAAGGCGTGCCAGCGAGCATGGTTTATCATTTGGCGCAACAGATGAAGGCGGGCAAACGACCGCGCATTTTCAAACACGGCGAGCAGAAACGCGATTTCGTTTACGTGAAGGACGCCGTGGAAGGCAGCATTCGCGCGCTCGACGCAAAAACGAGCGGAATTTACAATCTTGGTACAGGCCAGGCACGCTCGTTTAACGAACTGATCGATGTTCTAAACAAATGTCTGAGCACAAATTTTCAGCCCGAATACTTCGATAATCCTCACGCGCATTATCAAAACTTCACGCAAGCCGATCTCGCCAGCGCACGGAAAGCGCTCAGATACGAGCCGCGGTTTTCGCTCGAAGATGGCGTGCGTGATTATATGCAGTGGCTTTCCAAGTGAGAAATTTGCCTCGTCTTAACACAGCGGTGGATCGGCTTCTCCGAAGACGATGGCGATATTTGCCGGAGGCCTAACCGTTTTAAATCCGGCCGCCTTCGAAAAGAGATTCGGCGGCAAAGCCGCAGTGTTTGACAACGCGTTCGACCTTCAGGCGAGACGTCCGCTACCCTTCCCAGAAGAATTTCGTCGGGCGACGGATTTCCGGTGGGAGACTTTTGTGCACGGGACAATTGAGCGCCGTTTGCTCAAGGATTTCCCGGTGCGGATGATCGGGAGCGAGCGGGATATGAACTTCTGACGGCAAAGCAACGATTCGTCGCGGCGGATCATTCGACATCTCCTTTTGCACGGACACAGTCATGCCGCGCAGATCAACTCCAAGATCCTCCGCCTTAATTCCCATGGTGGTGCTGACGCATGTAGCGAGAGCCGTGGCCACAAGATCAGTCGGCGAGAAGGCTTCGCCTTTCCCCTTATTGTCGCTCGGTGCGTCTGTGGAAATTTTTGATTGAGAGGGACCGTGCGTAGCGTCGCAATGCAAGTCGCCCGCGTATTTAACTGACACTTCGACCATGCAAAAATTATGCGACTGCTCTCAGCTTTTGTCACATCAGATCGAATCGCCCTTACGGCCAACGCGAACCGCATGTTCTCGCGGGCGGATACCTGGACCATATCGGCGCGCGTAAACCTGCGTGAACTCCGCACCCAAAAAGCTGATCAGCGAAGAGTAATAAATCCAGAATAGCAAGACCACCAGCGAACCGGCCGCTCCAAATGCACTCGCCGTCGCGGTTCGTCCGAGATAAACACCGATGCCGTATTTTCCCATGGTAAAAAGCAACGCCGTGACGGCCGCTCCGATCCAGACGTCGTTCCACGAGATCTCGACGTCGGGCAAAAACTTGTAGATCGCAGCAAAAAGCACCGCGATCACAAAAAATGACGCGACAACATTTGCCATTTGCCAAACCCACGGAATGCCGGGCAACCAGTTGTTCATGTAGTTTTGAAGCCAACTAATGACCGCACTGATTATCAGTGAAACCAGAAGGAGAAATCCCACGCAAATCGCGATCGAAAACGAGCGCACCCGGTCGACAATAAACGACATGATCACACCACGGTCCGGTTTCGCCTTCACGTCCCATATCTGATTCAGCGCAGATTGCAGTTCTCCGAAAACAGCGGTCGCGCCCATCATGAGTGTAATAATTCCGACGCTCACGGCCCAAAAACCTTTGCCAAGTCCGCGGGACGATTCGATCACCTGCCGGACTGCATTGGCCCCTTGCGCACCAATCATTTTGTCCATTTCACCAACGATCTGATCGGTTGCCGTATCAGGCGCAAAAAAGAAACTGGCCACGCCAACAGCGATGAGCAGGACGGGCGCGACGGAGAAGATCGTGTAAAACGCGAGCGCAGCAGACAATTCGAAAGCGTCGTCGTTGATCCATTCTGCGAACGTGAGCTTGAGCAGTTCCCACGCTGCTTTCAGTTTGTTTACGGGAATCTCCTGGGCTGACTCATCTCTCATTTTATAAGAATCGTCGCGAAACAACGTTCTTAGCGGGATGAGCGGCGGTTGAAATGGCCCTGATTACGTCTTGATGATGGGCGGAGGAATGTCTTCCGTCTCGCCGACGTCCATTCCACGCTGCAGTTTGCTGTGCCGCACGCTGTACAAGAAATAAATCACGAGCCCGATCACGAGCCAGACTACAAAACGAATCCAGGTCATCACCGGCAGGCTCAACATGAGCATGAAGCACAAGAGAACGCCTACGATTGGAAACAGGGGTACGAGCGGGACTCGGAACGGTCGCGGACGTGCTCCATCTGTCCGACGCAAAACGGCCACACCGACGCAGACAAGAATAAACGCAAACAACGTTCCGATGTTCGTCAGATCTGAGAGTGAACCGATGTCGACCAGCATCGCCACTCCGCCGACAATCACGCCGGTCCAGATCGTCGTCACGTATGGGGTACGGAAGCGTGGATGAATTCGCGCAAAATATTGCGGAAGCAACCCGTCACGGGCCATCGCCATAAAAATCCGCGGCTGGCCGAGTTGGAAAACGAGCAACACTGAAGTCATTCCGGCGAGCGCTCCGGCGCTGATCAATGCTTCCGCCCACGGCTTGCTCGCGAAAGCAGTGGCGGCGGCTGCCGGATCGCCCAGGTAAACCGTATATTTTTTAATGCCGGCCAAAACAGTGCCCATCAGTACATAAAGCAGCGTGCAAATGATGAGACTGGCAATAATCCCGATCGGCATGTCGCGCCGTGGATTTTTTGTTTCCTCAGCCGTGGTCGAAACCGCGTCGAAACCAATGAAAGCAAAGAAAATGATGGCTGCGCCGCTCATCACACCCGCGAAACCGTTCGGCACATATGGGTGCCAGTTTGTCGGATGCACCATGAAAGCACCAAAGGAAATGAAGAAGACCACGACAGCTACTTTGATAATGACGATCATCGTATTGGTCTTTGCGCTCTCGCGAATTCCGTAAATCAAAAGCACTGTTACCGCTGCGACGATCACCAAGGCGGGAAAGTTTAGGGCGATCGGATGGCCGGCAATGGTCGGCAGGGTCGTCGAAGAAAAATCTTTCAAGGTGTCGCCACCGTTTGCGATCAAGTCGCTGGCTGTGCGGTAGTCGTTCACGGCCCAGATTGGAAATTTCAGTCCGAAAAGACTGCCACACAGCTTGACGAAATATCCCGACCAACCGACCGCGACCGCCATATTTCCGACTGCGTATTCCAAGATTAGATCCCAGCCAATGACCCACGCTACAATCTCGCCGAGTGTCGCGTAGGAATACGTGTAAGCCGAACCCGAGACCGGAATCATCGACGCCAGCTCGGCATAACAAAGCGCAGCGAATCCACAAGCAAACGCCGCCACAAACAGGGAAATCGCAATGGCCGGCCCGGCCCCGGCCCGGCCCAGAACGACATCAGTTCCCGAAAACCATGCCTGGACAAAATTCAGAACGGGCGTCTCCATCCGTGTCGGAAAGGTCTGACCGGCAATTGCAGTACCGATAAGCGCGAAAATTCCTGTCCCAATGACGGCGCCGATTCCGATGCATGTGAGATCGAATGCAGTGAGCGTGCGTTTCATCTGCCGCTCCGGCGCGGCCGCTTCGGCTATCAGATGATCGGGACTTTTAGTTCTGAACAGTTGAAGTGCCACCGCGCGAGATCGTCTCATCAAGCAGTTCGCACGGTCAATCCAAAGGTTTGACTAAGGCGAGGCTGCACGTGCTTATGCCGAGTCGACGTAAGCAAAATAGTTTTGTAGCATCGCGAATGTATGTCCGATGAAGCGTC
>DASXYB010000237.1:0-2666 GCA_036502745.1 Candidatus Udaeobacter sp. | reverse complement strand
AAGCGCCGCGTCAACTGACAAAAGGTGATCATGACACGACGCCGCGCTGGTCACCGGATGGAAAATTTCTGCTATTCCTGAGGTCGAGCGAAAAGGACGGCAAGCCTGAACCGCCACAACTCGCAATGCTGCCGATGGCCGGCGGCGATTCCTTTATTTTTACCGATCTGCCGAGAGGTGCTGGCAGTCCGGTCTGGGCGCCAGACTCAAAAAACATCGCGTTCGCAAGCGATACGAATGCGGAGGATCTGGCGAAACAGGAAAAGAAGAAAAACGAGCAATCCGCCTCCGCCAAGGCTACGGCGGACAAGGCCACGCCAACTCCCGCGGCTAAGGCCTCTGCGGCGAAAGATGAGCATGAGAGCGATGTGCGCGTGATTACCCGCGCGGTGTATCGAGAAGATAACGAAGGTTACATCGATCCAAAACATCCAGCTCATATCTGGATCGTGACCGCACCAGGCAGCGCCGAAGTGAAAGTCAAACCGCATCAGATCACGACCGGCCGCTTCGATGAAGACAACGCAATTTGGTCGAAGGACGGCTCACAAATTTATTTCACCTCGAGTCGGATCGACGAACCATATTACGAGCTGCCGAGAACGGATCTTTATTCGGTTCCTGCCGCCGGCGGCAACTCTAGCAAGATCACAACAATCGATCTGAACACGCAGTTCGGACCGGGCGGAGGCGCGTTATCGCTCAGTCCTGACGGCAAACAGGTTGCATTTGTTGCAGCGACCAACCAGCCGATCAATTCATATACGGAACCAGACCTGTGGGTACTCGATCTCTCTCCGAACGCAAAGCCACGGAACATCACCGCGAATTTTGATTTCGACATTGATGGGTTCGTAATCGGAGACAGCTCGTCGCCGCGAGCCGGTGGAGTAAACAAACCGATCTGGACTCCGGATGGAAAAGGTCTCATCGCAGCGTATGCCAAAGAAGGAAAGCGAAATCTCGGGCTGTTTGACACAACTACAGCCGGGGAGGGCTCGTCAGCGAAGGCAGATGGCCAAGGCAAAAACAGCACTGTTCAAGATCTCACTTCCGGAAATCACGGCGTGATGAGTTTTCGCGCCACGGCTGATGCTTCGAAGCTGGTCTATGTGGTATCGACTCCAACTCGCGTTAACGATCTCTTTGTCCTGGATCGCGCAACGCCTGGTGCAACCCCGAACCAGTTAACTAATGTAAACGACGAGCTGTTGTCGAAACTGAATCTCACCGAGCCGGAAGAGATTTGGTACGACAGTTTCGACGGCAAACATATACAGGCATGGTTGCAAAAGCCGCCAAATTTCGATGCGCATAAAAAATATCCGTTAATTCTGAACATCCATGGCGGACCGCACGTTGCGTACGGCGACATTTTCGTTCATGAATTTCAGTGGATGGCGGCAAAGGGCTACGTGGTGCTCTATCCGAATCCGCGAGGGAGCACGAGTTACGGCCAGGAATTTGGCAACGTGATTCAGTACCGGTATCCAGGCGATGATTACAAAGATTTGATGGCCGGCGTCGATGAGGCGATAAAACGCGGTTATATCGATGAGAAAAAGCTTGGTGTCACTGGCGGAAGCGGCGGCGGATTGCTGACGAATTGGGTGGTTGGACAAACTGGGCGCTTCGCTGCAGCGGTCTCGCAGCGCGATATCGCCAGTTGGGAAGACTGGTGGTACACGGGAGACTTCACGCTCTTCCAGCCGAATTGGTTTCGATCGCCGCCATTCGAAGATCCGGACGAGTATCGGGCGCGTTCACCGATCAGTTACATTAACAATGTGAAAACACCGATGATGTTTATTCTCGGAGAAGCTGACTATCGCACGCCGCCCGGCGCAGGCGGGGAGCAAATGTTTCGTGCGTTGAAGTTCCGCAAGATTCCAACCGTGATGGTGCGTTTCCCTAACGAGTCTCACGAGCTTTCCCGCTCCGGTCAGCCATGGCATCGCATCGAGCGGTTGCAGCACATTGTCGGGTGGTTTGATCACTGGCTGATGGACGTTCCGAAACCGGAATACGAAATTACCTCGGAGGAAGAGGTGCCGGTGAAACCGCGCCAAGGCGAGAAACCTCCGAAGTAATTCTACATTGTAGGGCGTCTGTGTCAGACGCAATCAACGTTAGTGGAAATCGTGCGATTCACTCCCGACGAGTCCTTCGTGGACGAGGGGTTTAATGTCTTGCGCTTTGATTAACACAACGCCGTTTGAATTCTGCACCTGACCTTCGATGAGAAGAAAGGCTTCTTCGGTGATCACCAGCCGAAAGCGTTCGAACAAGTCTGGTTCGACAATTGCGTTGGAAACGCCGGTCTCGTCTTCGAGACTGATAAAAACAAATCCTTTCGCCGTGCCGGGACGCTGACGGCAAATGACGTTCCCTGCGATCTGAATGGTGGAGCCGTGTCGCGCCTGAACAAGGTCGATCGCGCGCCAAATGTTTGGCAACTTTTCCCGCAAGAGTTTCATGGGATGCGGTCCCGTGGTCAGATTCATCATTTCGTAATCCGCTTTTACGCGTTCAGGTAGGGTCATTGGCGCAAGCGGCGATTCAAAAATCTGGGGAGCGCACGCCTCTGGCGTGCTGGCGAACGCATCCTGCGTTCGCGAACTTTTTAAAGATTGTTTCGGCAGAATGCCGAAAGTCCGAGCCGGACT
>DASXYB010000236.1:0-6074 GCA_036502745.1 Candidatus Udaeobacter sp. | reverse complement strand
TTTGGACAAAACCGTGGAAAACCGAAACAATCAGAGATGTTTCGCTTCGCTCAACATGACAACGATTTGTTAGGCAATGCAGAGTTCCTATTCGGTTCCGATGTCTGGCTTTGGCAGGGGAGATGAAATTTCGACCTGAGTGAGCTTGCTGTCCGGCTCGCGGCTAGCCTCGAGTTCCACTTCCTGTCTGGGGTCGGTCCGCGTGCTGAGGAACAGGATCCTGGTGATCTTGCCGTTAACATTCATTTTGTTAAGGCTCTGATTGAGGTTGTTCGCTGCGGTTGCGGCCGCTTGCCAGCTTTCGGATATCTTCTCCGGAGTAACCGACGAAGTCCCGGTCTGAACAATTTTCACCTGCGCGTCGACCACTTTTCTCGCCGGCTTACCTGCAGGTTTGAAGTCGGGTGTCATCGGTATCCAATCGGGGAACGCGACGGGTCCTGGCGCATCTAGCTGTTTCTTGAGCGCAGCCTGTAATTTTTGGTTCTCGTTCTTTTCCTCCTGCTCCTGTTGCGCCGCTAGCTGTTTTGCCGTCGCTTCCATCTCGGCAAGTTTTTTTCGGCCATCTGACGATCCGGAGTTTTTTTGCATTTCCTGCGCTTGTTTCAGCAACTGCTGAAGGTCAGGATCATCCATGGGATTGTCCTCTGCGCGCGTAGACGGCGCGAACAGGAGCCACACCACGATGAGAGAGGTTGGCAGGTATTTTAAATTCATGCGGCGAGGTTAATCATTCTGGCTGATTTCCTGCAACGGAATTTCCGTTCGAAGCTTGCCTCAGCTTGCGAATAACCAAAGCATCGCTGCAAGCAACACCGCCGCGATTAGCAATAAGCTCGCATACACCAGTGAGTCCTGGATCTGCGCCCGATGTGCCGCTTTTGCGTAAGGCATTCTTGTGAAAGTGACCATTGTGTAAAGCGGCAGATATATTCCGGGAAGAGCGGCTTCCAGCGTGTGATCGAGTTTCTTTTTCGCGCGAAAAGTTTTCGAGGCAGTCTTGTCTCGCATCTCAATGAAATTCGCGATGGCGAGATCTGCAAGCGCGTCCGCGTTTTCCTTTCGGCGGCGAAAGTATTCAGCGAATGCGCGCTCGCGGTTTCCGGGAAATGCTTCAAAGCACTCATCCAGCACGACGCAATCTTCGAAGGCAGCATTCATTCCCTGGCCATAAAATGGTACGACCGCGTGCGCGGCATCGCCGACGAGGCAAGCCTTGTCTCGATAAAACCACGGCGCACAGCGAATAGTCACGAGTGAACCCGTCGGATTAATCCGAAAATCGTCGAGCAGAGTTGGCATCAACGGCACGGCATCCGGAAATTCTTCTTCAAAAAATGTGCGCACGTCGTCATCGGTCTTCATCGTGGCGAAGCTGCGGGATCCTTCGAATCCCCAAAAGAGCGTGCAGGTGAAGGACCCGTCTGGATTCGGCAGCGCGATCATCATGAAACTTTTCCGTGGCCAAATGTGAAGCGCGTTTTTTTCCATTCGCCACGTGCCATCCGCAGAGGGCGGAATGGTTAACTCCTTGTAGCCGTGAGCGAGATAACTTTCGTCGTATTCAAATTTGGGGATCGCGATCTGCATCGAATTGCGCACGGCAGAGAAAGCACCATCGACGCCGATCACTGCATCGCCCCGTGCGGTTACCGCGCCGTTTTCCGTTTCCAGTTGAGCAACTGCGGAGTCGACCTCGACCCCGGTGCACTTGTGATTGAAATGCACACGAACGTTTGGATAGCGCTGTGCCGCTTCGATAACCGTGGTGTTGAGCGCTGCCCGCCCGATCGAGTTGATACATTTTTTCGGATCGACGTCGTACGGACTAAAATGCAACACGCCAGACTTATCGTGAATCATCCGACCGCGCATCGGGATCGCGTGTTGCAATGCTTCCTCGGCGAGCCCGATCTGTTCAAGCGCGTGAATGCCGCGTGTCGAAATCGCCAGATTGATCGAGCGCCCACCGACGATATTCCCTTCGCGCGGATCAGCGCGCCGCTCATAAAGATCCACTTCGTATCCGCGCCGCCCCAAATATGCGGCGAGCAATCCGCCAGCGAGGCCGCTTCCAATCAGAACAAATCTTGCCACTTCTGAACAATCTACCAATCAGGAACGCAGGAAAGCAGGAAAAGCCGATAGGCCAGAAGACCGGTGCGTTTCGTGGCGTCTGACGCAGATGTCCTACAGTTCGTTGAAAGCGTGGCCCAGGTGATTAAGAACGTCGCGCGGCAAAAGCGATTGCTCGCTCTTGTTACCGTTGAAGATTGCGATCTCTGCTGCGCGACCGCATAGCCATGCTCCGACTCGCGCCGCGTCATAAGGCGAGAGGCCTTGCCCCAGCAAAGCGGCGCAAACTCCAGTGAGAACATCGCCCATTCCGCCGGTTGCCATGCCCGGATTGCCCGTCGTGTTGTAGCTCAACGGCCGACCGTGTTCAGCAACGATGCTTCGACTACCTTTAAGTAAAAGTGTGACCGGGAAACGGTCACAGAATTTCGTCGCTGTTTTGCGGCGCGACTGTTGGTCTTCGGGAAAAAGCCGTTTCATTTCGCCGGGATGTGGCGTCAGCAACCGTTTGCCTTTGCATCGCCGGAGCACGGAAATTTTTTCGGAAACGATGTTTAGTCCGTCAGCATCTACGACCATGGGTTGTTTGATTTTTTCGATGAGCTCAAGGATCTCGGCCGCGGGCGATTTGCCAAGACCCGGACCCACGGCCCACACGTCAATTTGCTCCTTCAGCAACTGACGATACGACGCAACGGGCTTTACCATCGCTTCCATGAACGCCGCGCTGGCGATGATTTCGTAAATTTCTTCGGGAACAAAAACTTCCACTAATCCAGCGCCGGCCCTGAGCGCACCTTGTGACGCCATCAGCGCCGCGCCGACGAATCCTTTGGAACCGGCTATCACGCCGATGCGGCCAAATTGATTCTTGTAGGAGTTGTATTTGCGTCTCGGCAGTAAAGCGCGAAAAGCGGTCGGGCTGGCGATGATTTCTTTCGGCTTCGTTTTCGGCGGCCGCAATTCGTCGAGCGGAACGATCTCGATCCGGCCCACATAATTCACTGCGCCGTCGTTGACGAGACCCAGCTTTGCGTAACCGATGGTAAGGGTAAAATCCGCGACTACGCAGTCGCGATCTGCCTTGCCTGAATCGGTATCGAGACCGGTTGGAAGATCCACGGCAAACACGTAGGCGCCCGTTGTTCGCAGCTGATTGATAGCGCGACACGCGGCGCGGATCGGCTCGCGAAGCGGTGGTTTTGCTCCCACGCCGAGCAAGCCATCTAAAATGACGAGCGGCGAAGCAATCTCGAAGCATGCCGTTCTCAAAGTTGAACCCTGGGTTATGGCTATGTGGTCTGTGGCGAACGAGTTTTCATTCGCCGTTTTCGATGGCGTAACGGCAAGAGTTTCCGGCGTTCTCCGTGACAAATCTCCCAGTTTCTTGCGTGTTAGATCACTGCAATCAGCTTCTTTGAAAGCGAGACGCACTTCGATTCTCCAGCCATGTTGCTGTAAACATTGCGCGGCGAATAAGGCATCTCCGGCGTTATGCCCTTTTCCGGCGAACACGATGCATCGGCCGGGTTTCTGAAAAACTTTTGTGACTGCCTGAGCGACACCGGCGCCAGCCTGGTTCATCAGCGCCTCGACTTCGATGCCGCTGGCAAATGCCGCCTGTTCGGCGGCGCGCATCTGCGCCGAAGTTAAAATCGGCAGGTCCAATCAACCCTCCCGAGTCGATAACGCCACGCGCGCTTCTATCTCGGCGTTCGATGAAGTCTTCTTTTTTCGTCGACTGCTCTTCCTGGCCGAACGCTTCGACCGGCTCTTTTTGGACTTCGTGACCTTGGTTTGGTCGAGGTACGGTTGCAGTGGAATACTTTCGTCTGTGGCGACTCGGGTTGTACTAAAGGAACTCGCGACGGAACCGCGGCTCCGAACTCCGGCTGCGATCTCTTCGGCAAGTTTTTGACGATAAGAGGCGTTCTGAGCGTACCCAGCTTCAGTCGGGTTAGTGAGAAAACCGCACTCAACGAGCACGGCCGGTATGTTTGTCTTTCGCAACACGTAGTAACCACGGCGACGCACGCCGCGGCTCCCCGATGGCGCACCTCCCACGACGTAATGATGAATCGCCGACGCGAGGGCCAGACTATCGCGACTATAAAAGTATGTTTCGATGCCGCTTGCTCCGCCTCGCGTTGCTGAATTGAAGTGCACCGACACAAAAATGGCATTTCGATTGGAGTTTGCGATTGCGGTGCGCGTTCCCAATGGCACGAAGACGTCGCTATCCCTGGTCATCACCACTCGATAACCGCTGGCTGCGAGGACACTCTTAAGTCGGCGCGCGACGTCGAGTGTCATGTCTTTCTCTGAAACCCTCTGGCCTGGAATCCCTCCGCGATCAAACCCACCGTGCCCGGCATCGATCACTACAGTGATGGGTGAGCTGTCGCCGCTCGCTGCATACGAACCACATGCCAGAAAGATGGTCAGCAGACTAACGCCTAAAGAAATTCGGAAAAAATTGCTGCGCATCATCGGTCGTTTGTGGGCGGGCCCGGCGGACGCGCCGAAAGTTTTGGTGCCTTGCTCCCCGAGCTTTGCGTAGGCGCTTCGGCAATTCCGCCCTGCACGGCTATTTCGCCGTTACCTGAATGAACAAGGCGGGGCCGCGTTTTGGTTTCCATGAATGAAGAGTGCATCAGCAATCGACCGTCCAGTCCGATGCGGGCATAAGACCATGCGCGCGGAGCGGTGCAATGCAAAACATGCAATTGATTTGCACGATCGATTTCCGCCTGCGGCTGCTCGAAAGAAATAGTGCGGCCTAACGAGTAAGTGGCATACACGACGCCGGTATCTTTGTCCTGCACCCGAACGTACAAAGAAGTGTGGTCTGGAAAACGATTGGTCATCAGCGAATAAGTGCGCACATCGCCGCCCGAACCTCCTGGAACTCCCACCGTTTGCTGCCAGATCGGCCGCGCGTCCGTCACTTCGAAGACGCCGGTGCCGGAGTAGAAAAATTTTCCGAGATCCGCAAAGTAAATGTTCGTGCGCACATGGTAGGCGCCGAATTCATTTACCGGATACAGCGGCGTAAGATCGATTTGGCGGGTGACTCTCTGGCCGGCTTGGATTTTCAGCGGCGGTTCTCGATTTGCACCGCTGAGCGGCGCAATGGGCTGTTCCTCACTTCCCGTGATCTCGAAGCCCAACCATGATTGCCCTTGCGCGTCGTGAAGTTCGATGTCGCGTCCGGCGAGATTTGTGATGGCAACTGTCGCCACGACCGGTTCGTAGGCGATGTACTGCAATCGCTTGAATTTCAGGTCGACCTGAACCTGCGCTTCTGCTCCGGCGGCACAAAGAAAAATACAGAACCATGGAAGAATGCGTCGAAGATTGTCTGTGTGACTCCGTCTGATTCGGACGCAAGCAACACAGCTTCGAAACAATCGCCTCATCGTGCCGAGGGACTTTTTAAAGCAGGAAACTGCTGCAACAGCCGCGACGGTTCAGCCTGAACAGCCTGCAGGTCGTCGCCATAATAAACGCGAACGATGTAGCCGAGATATTTGCGTTGTCCGATGTCAGCGGAGCTTTTTGAGCCGCGACCCTTTTGACCGGGTCGAACTTTTGCCGCCGCCTCCGAAAGTGATGATTCGGATAACGCGCCGCCGGTTTTCGCGCGCACGTACCGTACGAGAAGGACTTCCGGATTCGTGTCCGACCAATCATGCTTCGACGTAAGCCATTCGTTGCTCACATCGGCATCAGTCAGCTTGATGTCTTTGTCGTTCACAACATCGTAGAGAAACACCAGGATTTTCACTTTGTTATGGTCGATAACGGTGCCTGGTTGTTTTTTTATTCCTATCTCCAATGTGAGATTCGTTTCGACTTCCGGATCGGACGGTTCCTTGGTTTTGACGTCGGAAATTCCCATGACCGGACCCTCCGTATTGCCGCCAACATCTTTGCTTGAGGTAACCTCCGTTTCCGCAGGGGCGCCGCCCGGCTCGACGGTCGGCGGAGCGGGAACT
>DASXYB010000235.1:0-3458 GCA_036502745.1 Candidatus Udaeobacter sp. | reverse complement strand
GTCGCAGGTGTTAACGAGTGTGGCCTCGTAAAAATGGACGAAGGCAATGCGGAATAAGGAACAAAAAGGAGATCTGACTGTTCAGGCGATTGCGGGCACACACGTCGTGCTTCTCGGCATCGATCTACCGGAAACAACCTGTCCGGGCCTGCTTGGATTTGCCTTGCGACGGGAAGATCATACCGAAGGCGAAAAATACTGGCTGACAGGATATAAAACTTTCGCCAGCGTAGAGCCGTCTCCACCTCCTGGAATTCTCTATTCAACGCGGCAACATCCAATACAAGGTTTCACATGGTCGGATTTTTCTGCGAAACCGGAGCACGATTACACCTACGAAGTGTTTGCGCTGAGAGGCACACCAGCGAGTCCGACCGAGTCAGAAAAGGTAGCCGTTGGTATCGCTACCGAGAGCGAACACGGCAGAACGCATCATGTCCATTTCAATCGCGGCGCTGCTGCGTCTCAGGAGTACACGCGGTTGTTCGGCGACAAACGGCCCGACCAAATAGGATCGGCTGCGTTCACATGGCTCTCGCGCGGCGCAGCCGAATCGATCGCCCGTTTCATTGAACGCGCAACTGATCCGGGTTGGGGACTGCGCGTTGCCGCTTATGAATTTACGGACGACAAGGTGCTGACAGCACTGGCCGCTGCTCGGGACCGCGGTGTGGATGTGCAGGTTCTTTATCATGCGAAAAATGACGAACAAAAAATCGCTAATGAAGCCGCCATCCAGAAATTTGGTCTGGGCAACATTTGTTCAGCACGCAACCCCCAGGGGCTGACGCTTTCGCATAACAAAACCATCGTGCTAACGAAAGCCGGTGCCGCTCAGGCGTTGCTCACGGGTTCGACGAACTTCAGCGCCGGAGGCATCTATGGGCACAGCAACGTCGTTCATGTTTGTGAGAAGAATGACGTTGCCACCGGATATTTATGGCTGTGGAACGAGCTGAAGAAGAACACGGCGAAGTCTGCGGATGTTACGGTATTGGCCGGCAAAACTCCGCTTCCAACCGACCTGCTCACGAAACAAATCACCTCAATATTTAGTCCGCGCGACAACTTGAAAGCGCTGGACTGGTATGCCGAGCAGGCAAAAGGGGCTCATGACGCGCTATTCATGACTTTTGCGTTCGGCATGAACCAACGCTTTCAGGATGCTTACGGCAATGGAACCGCCAAACTGCGCTACGCGTTGATGGAAGCGATGAGCGGACCAACAAGAACCAAGGAGCAGAAGGCGGCCAACGAAGCCGCAATCATTAACCTAAGGAGAATGAAAGCCAACAAGTTCGCGATTGGATCGCGGTTGGGTAAAGGCACGTTCAACCGCTGGCTAGTCGAGCAGCTTTCAGGATTGAACGTTAATGTGCGATATCTGCATACGAAATACATGTTGGTCGATCCGTTGGGCGCCAATCCGCTGGTAGTTTCCGGTTCTGCGAACTTTAGTGAAGCCTCTACCACAAACAATGACGAGAACATGCTTATCATTCGGGGTAATCCGCGTGTTGCGGATATTTACCTTGGCGAATTCATGCGTCTGTACAGGCACTTCGCTTTTCGTGACTGGCTTACACAACACCCGGGAGCCGACGAAGTAGAAGTCAGCCATCTCGATGAGACCGATCAGTGGTGGCAACGCTACTTTGGCGATAGCTTCGAATCCCGCCAGCGTAGTTACTTTGCGAGTTAGATTGTTGTAGCTGCTGTCGCCTCAGCGGCACAAGCCTTATACAATGCAGTTCACTGCGGCAAATAAACCGCATAGCCGCGCGGCGGCGCCCAGAGATCACCCCAGCCAGACTCGTTAGTCCATTTTGCCTCAGGCACGTTAACGTCATTGCGACCGTGCCACGCTGCTGGAATTAAGCGCTTGTTATTCCATTGCGTCTGAACCCACGTGCCGTTCCATGTGTTGCGGTTATTCAGAACAAACACCAAGCCGCTTTGATCGCCAGCGCCGCAGCGCTGCATGATGTAGAGATCGTCATTCACAAACAGGATTTCTGTTGAGCCGGCGGCGCTTTCTTCGTGAACCTTCACAAGCGCAGCGATGCCGTTCTGGTTATCCGCCTGCGCCAGGTTCCAGTTGAAATAATCCTGCCAAAAGACGCACGGGTAACCTTCGTGTGTGAGGATGAGCGCGTACGCCAGCAGTTTGTCATTCACGATTGGAGTGTCGCGCACGACGTCATGGTTCTCGACGAAAGTGACAGCTTGTTCAGGCCGACCCCACAATAAAACGCCGCGTTCAACGAGAGTTCGCAAACTGAACCCGTAGCTGTCGCACAGGTCGCGTAATCGCCAACGCAACGGAAAATCAAATGCGCCTACCGGATTGTCCGACCAGGCGTTCGCCTCATCGAGCCAGTCGTCAATGGTGCGTTCGCTATCCCAGCATTCGCCGACTGCATATGGTTTGAAGCTCGTGCCGTCGCGTAATGCGCGGAGCTCTTGAATCGAACGAACCATCCAGCCGCCGTATCCCTTGACCATGTCGTAGCGAAACCCGTCGAAGCCGATTTCTTCCACTAACCAGCGCGCATAATTGATCAGCTCGGTATAAACGAACGGTGTGCGATGACAGAGATCCGGCATGTCTCCGAAGGTGACCCCGTCCCATGTTTCGTATTGATTGGGATGAAAACATTTCCAATCACGTGGAAACTTGCCGCTTTTCGGGGTGAACTTTGTCCAGCGCAACTGTCCGTCGATCGGATTTGGTTCCTGCGTGTCGGCGCCGCTGTTGTGATTGAACACGAGATCGGCATAAACTTGCAGTCCCAGACCGTGCGCAGACTCGATGAGCTGAAGCAGGTCCGCCTTGGAACCGAACCACGTCGGCACGCCGCCTTTCTGATCAAACTCGCCGAGATCGTAATAATCGTAAGGATCGTAGCCCATCGACTTCCAATTCGCTGCCTTGTTTGCAGGCGGAAGCCATAGGGCGGTGAAACCGGCTTGCGCGATCGCCGGTATTTTTGATTTGATGAAACTCCACCATTGGTGTTCGCGATTTTCCGTCTGGGGACAATCCCAATAAAACGCTTGCAACATCACACCCATAATTCACCCTCTTCGCCGGCACATGAGAGCATGTTGATGCTACATACCAAAGTAGGACTAACAAGAAGCAATCAAGTCACAGAAATGTTACGAACCAGCGTACTACCGTCTCTCGTGACAGCTTTTTTGATAGTTTCGCTTACCGGTTGCGACAAGAAGAGCGGTCAAGCAGTGGTGCTGGCGAAAGAGCATATCGACGCTGCGTTGCCAGCTAGAAAAACGCCGAACACCGAATCAACGCTTAATCCAGATGAGCAGCTTCGTCCCATGGCTGATGATCAAATTGCAGTTGATGGATACCTGATGAAGGCAGATGCGCGGGGCACGAGTCGCGATCCGCGCGCGTTAACGAACGAACAGTGGATCGTCAAAGTGCGAATGCT
>DASXYB010000234.1:0-6129 GCA_036502745.1 Candidatus Udaeobacter sp. | reverse complement strand
TAGTGATTAACATCATGCCGGCGATAGTGCCCGCGCCGAAGACAGCCAAGTACATCACTGCCCACAGCGGGTCGCGAATGAGCGGCAACACCAGCAACGCGATGGCAGCTGAACCCGCTAGTCCGTGTACAACGCCGATGACCGTCGGGCGCAATGCGCTGTAAGCTCTTGAGCGACCGAATCGTCGATCCAAACGGACCGGCGGCACGCATTCCTCCGAATGCCCGTGAGTGTCCGGCGCGTGGCCGTGCGAATGCGAATGAATATAATCGCCGTGACGGTGTGGGTGCTCGTGATGATCGTGCTCAGTGAACCCTGATCTTGCCCGGAGACTACGCAGAGCGATGCGCAGGTTGAACGCGCCAAGGACCATTAACATAATGGCGACGCAAAATTCTAGGCTAAGCCCGAGTCGCTGCGGGATAACGAGTCCGAACACAACAATCGCACCGCCGACTACACAAAGTGTAATGCTGTGCCCGACACCCCAAAACATCCCTACGATCGCGGCATGTCGAACATCGCGTTCGCGGCTTACGATTGTCGATACTGCGATCACGTGGTCGGAATCCGTGGCATGCCGCATTCCGAGGAAGAATCCAAGGGCGAGAATGGAAAGCAGTGCGGTCATACGCTTGGCGCGGTCTGCGTTTCAATGAGGCGCACCGATTTAATGGCGCATTCGTGGCCCTGGTCGGCATCGACTGCTTTGCCACAGTCGGGGCATCGCATCGTCACAACGGGAGCGGTAGCGAGCACGCCATCCCAATAATCAGGGCGGCCGCGATAAGTGCAGTGCGGACAGCTCACGATGGCCGGCACTGCCGAGATGGTAAGAACGCTGCCTTCTAACGGCGTCTCTTTCGCAATCGATTCGTAACAAAACCGCAGTTGTTCCGCATCAATGTGGCTTAACTCTCCAATCTCAAGTCGAACTTCAAGGATCGCGCGCTCAGGATTTTGCTCAGAAAACTCCAGAAGCTTTTCGATGAGGCCTGATGCAATCGAAAGCTCATGCATGATTGGAATGACAAAGCTCGAATGACGAATGACCAATTAATGGCGAAACACGAATTCCGAGGCGACTTGTTAGGCCTTCATCATTTGGAATTCCTTCGTCATTCGTCATTTGGTATTCGTCATTTAGATGGTCATTAGAGCTTCTGCGACGCGGTCGATTCCTTCTCCTGTTTTGCAGCTTGTAGGAACGACCTTGATGTCCGGCTTGAGAGTGTGGACGTCGCTTATCAGTGCTTCGACGCTCACGCCCATAGCGTCTGCCAGGTCGATCTTGTTGATGACCACGATCTGTGCGCCGAGAAACATGTGCGGATGTTTGCGCACCATCCACGGACCTTCGGTTACGCTAACCACTACCACGCGAGCTTTGGAACCGAGCGGGAATTCGGCCGGACAAATCAGGTTCCCAATGTTCTCGATGAAAATGAATTGCGCTTTGCTGATGTCTAGCTTGCGCAGCCCTTTTCCGACCAGGTTTGCGTCGAGATGACAGCCGTTAATCGTGGCGATCTGCACGATTGGTACGCCGAGTTTTTCAATTTGATCGGCGTCATCGCTGGTTGTTGCGTCGCCGTTGAAAACGGCTACACCACAGCGGTCTTTTAGTTTTTCGACGAGCTTGGTAATCAGTGTGGTCTTACCGGAACCGATCGCGCCCATGAAATCGATCGCAGTCGCGCCGTGTTGATCCAGCAGCGCCCGGTTTTGTCCCGCAAGTTTTTCGTTCGCCTCGAGCAAGCTGTGCTCCAGCTCGATGTCGTAGATTTCGTCTGGTTGCGCTTCGAGCTTGATCATGTTGCGCGTAGTTTCAGCGCGCCCAGCGGTCGCGCCCTACCAAATTTCATTTGGCTAATCCCGCCAATCCCGTCGGCGTGTGCATTTTTTTCAGCACTTTGCCGTCGCCGAGATACATGTGGACTCCACACGGCAGGCAGGGATCGAAGCTGCGAACGGCGCGCATGATATCGATGCCTTTGAACTTGTCCGGCCCGTTCTCCTCGAAAATCGGCGTGTTTTGCACAGCGTCTTCGTATGGACCAGGTGTGCCATAGATGTCGCGGGGAGTCGCATTCCACGGCGTGGGCGGATAGGGATGATAGTTCGCAATCTTTTTGTCGCGGATAACGAGATGATGCGACAGAACTCCCCGCACAGCTTCATGAAATCCGCAGCCGATTGCTTCATCGGGCACCTTGAAAGGCGTAAACGTGGCCGTGCGGCCGGCATGCACTTCAGCCATCGCTTTCTCGATGAAGTAATATGCGCACGCTGCGGCGTACGCCTGAAAATACGTGCGCGCGCGGTCGCGCTCGAGGGCGTTGCTCCATTTGGGAATACGCCAGGTGAATTCGACGTCGGGTTTGGTGGCGGTTTTAGGCAAACGAATGCGCACGCTGCCGTCGCCAGGTGCCTTGACATAACCGATATCCACCAAACCCGAGAGTGCCGTTGACCAAAGTCGGGCAATCGGACCGCCGCCGGTATCGAGCGCGAGATGATCACCGGTGCGATTGTCGAGCCATCGCGGGCACATGACCCAGCTGTAGTTGCCGGCGAAATCGCGCTTCTGCGGCTTCGGAATCGTAGTTTGATTCCACGGATGGCGGCGGTCGATCGGATTGCCTAACGGATCGTGCGTGACGAATACTTCGCCGTTTCCGTTCTCCGCCCAGTCTTCGTAATAGGACGAACCAAGCAGGATCCGGATGTTAACGTTAATATCGACCAGATTATTGGTGACGAGTTTCCCATCGACGATGACACCGGGCGTGACGAACATGGCTTTGCCCCATTCGTCCATTGTCCTGTAGTCATAATCGCAGACGTCAGGATCTTGAAACGATCCCCAGCAGCCGAGTAGGACGCGACGTTCGCCTACGTGCTCGTACCCTGGCAGTGCCTGGTAAAAAAAATCGAACAAATCATCGTGCAACGGAAGGCACCGCTTCATGAACTCAGCGTATTTAGTGAGCCGAACGAGAAAATCAGTGAACACCTGAATTGACGGAACGGTCCCGACCCCGCCGGGATAAAGCGTGGATGGATGCACATGCCGGCCTTCCATCAGGCAAAACATCTCGCGCGTGTATCGGCTCACTTGCAGAGTCTCTCGATAGAATTCGCCCTCAAACGGATTCAGCGAGCGCATGATGTCGGCAATGGTGCGATAACCATGATCCTTTGCGTGCGGCGCTTCGGTTCTCTGCGCTTGTTCCCAAACACCCGGATTGGTTTCCTTCACCATCATCTCGCAAAAGTCGACGCCGACGAGGTTGTCCTGGAAAATGTTGTGATCGAACATGTATTCGGCAGCCTCGCCGAGATTCACGATCCATTCGGCGAGCGGCGGCGGTTTGACGCCGTACGCCATTTGCTGGGCATAACATGAACACGTCGCGTGATTATCGCCGCAGATGCCACAGATGCGGCTGGTGATGAAGTGCGCATCCCGCGGATCCTTGTTCAGCATGAAAATGCTGTAGCCGCGAAAAATCGACGACGTGCTGTAGCATTCGACAACTTTCTTCGTATCGAAATTGATCTTCGTAAAAATACCGAGACTGCCGACGATGCGTGTTATCGGATCCCAGTTCATCTCGACGATGTTTCCGCCGGGCGCGGATGTTCCTCGTTTTGTATTGGTAAGTACTTCGGCCATGGGTTAACTCCTGGTTAGAAATTTCATGCGCGGTAGCGGGCGTAATACTTTGGGTGGTAACCGGTCGTCAGATCGGGTCTCGGATGCCGCCATTTCGGTTCTTTGTTCACGACGCGATTCGTGATCGCACGAAGTGTCCGAATAAGCCGTCCGTACGGTCCAATCAGCGAGCTCGAGAGGGTCGCCCCAGGCGGTTCATCCATGAATGGCATAAACTTGTCCGGGAATCCGGGCATGGTGCAGCCGATGCAAATTCCGCCGACATTGGGACAACCGCCGATGCCATCCATCCAGCCGCGTTTCGTGACGTTGCAATTCACCACCGGCCCCCAACAGCCGACCTTGACCAGGCACTTCGGCGATCCGTATTCGCGGGCAAAGTCGGCCTGCTCGTAATAGGAACCGCGATCGCAGCCTTCGTGTACAGTTTTTCCAAATAGCCATGTTGGACGCAGTTCGTTGTCGAGCGGGATGAGCGGCGCGAGTCCGGCGACTTGATACAAAAGGTAAAGCAACGTTTCCATCATGTTATCGGGCTGCACCGGACAACCGGGAACGTTCACAATTGGCAATCCTGCTTTGCTGCGCCAGTTCCAGCCGAGGTAATCCGCGAGACCCATTGCACCGGTGGGATTGCCTTCCATTGCATGAATGCCGCCATATGTCGCACACGTCCCAGCAGCAATTATCGCCGTCGCTTTTGGCGCGAGCCTGTCGATCCATTCGTTAGTCGTGATCGGCTGGCCCGTATCTGGATCGGTCCCCAGCGCGGCCCAGTAACCTTCTTTCTTGATCTTTTCGTTCGGCACCGAGCCTTCGAGCACAAGCACGAATGGCTCCAGCCGCCCTTCGGCTGCTTCATGCCAGAATTTCATAAAATCGTCGCCGACCTCGTAAGCGAGGACCGGATTATGGAGATGCACCTTCGGCAATCCGGGAATAGCACCCATCACTACATCCTCGATGCTGGGCAAAGTGGCTGCGGTTACCGAAACAGAATCCCCATCACACCCAAGACCGGTTGTCATCCAAAGAACATGGATTTCTGAAACCGCCGGCTGATGATCCGCAACAATTTGTGGCGTTTTCATAATGTTCTCCGGTTTACATCCTCATGATCCGCGCTTCCCGGACCATCGCCGGGATCTCGCGCACGGTTAGAACCAGCACGGCAAGCAGGATTGCGCCGCCAACGAACATCCATGCAACGTCGCCAGTAGACCTGTGTTGCACTGCCGACCCCGCCAATCGGCGGATAGAATCGGTGGGTTTTGAACAAAATAAATTTCTCATTAGCCTCTTACCGGTTGTGCTGCGTGTTTGCCGTGAAACGAAAATGTGGACGGCGAAAGAAGAGTGCAGCGCAAGTGACCACTCATCTTAAGCGGATCGCACGGCAGGCTTCGGATAGTTTGGAAAATCTTTTCAGATTTCGCGGACGCTCGCCAAGTCAGCTATGATTTTCTCGATCATCTTCACTGCGATCGGGACAGCGTCACGAATTTCCTCGCTTAGGCCGATGATGCCTTCGCCGTCCAATCGCGCGGGCTCGCACCCAACGAGATACAAATTCCGCGCACGGCCACCAAGCGCTCGAATCAATTGCAACACGCGCACGGGGTTGAGGCCGTGCGCGTCAGAGATCTCGTCGTCCCCGGTTTCGACTTTTTCGGGATCGAGCTCGAGCAGGTAAACCGTTCCCGGTTTTTCGCCACGCGGCGCTGCGTCGACGAGGACGGTCACATCATAACCGTTCATAATGGCGTATGCGAGATCGTAACCGCGAATCCCGAAGTCGACGATCTTCACGCCATCGGGCCACGATTGTTTCAACAGTTCCGCCGCAACTTCACAGCCAAACGCGTCGTCGCCGAAAAAAATATTTCCGATTCCGGCAACGAGAACACGATTCATGCTCAGAGCGGTTCGACTTCGTCCGCCGCGTAAAAGAACCGATGACCGACGTGACGCATCAACCCGATGTCCCGACCTGGATCATCTTCCAAGACCACGGCAAAGTGCACATTGCCGTCCACATCTTCCTCGACGGCCTCGATAGTGGCGATCTTGCCCTTGAGGGCGATATCCATCACGTCGGCGCGTCGCTTCGGACGAATCCGGATGCGGTCGCCAGCCTTTAACGTGACGCCATTCACAGTGGCGCTGTCACGCCGCTGTACGGGATTGAAGAGTTCCTCGTTGATTTTGCGCACTTCCCGGAGGGTTCCGTGCATTTTCAAAAACTCTTCTGGCCGCAAATTCTCGGCGCGCTCGAGAATCCTGCGCGCCTGCTCGTCCACGCGCTGCATTTCGATCTTTTCCGTGTCAGTGAGCGTTTGCACACGTAGCGTGAGCAGTTCGTCGATCTCGGTGCTGTCGAACAATTCACCGGCGCTCTCCGGCGCGATCTGCGGATAATCGTAGAGGATGATCGGCGACGACAGCATCGC
>DASXYB010000233.1:0-8310 GCA_036502745.1 Candidatus Udaeobacter sp. | reverse complement strand
GAAAGCAAACAGTTTCGACGCGGAAAAAGGGTGTACTCACACCTGCCGGCCGAAAGAGACTTTCAGAACTAATGAAAGCGCGCTGGGCCGCCAGAAGGAAAGCCGGCTCGAAATAGCCACTACAGTCGCTACCAACATCGAACAGTTGCTGGTAGATCCAACAGTCGGTTGTACGAAGAGGTAACTGCTCGCGAGAGGACTCGAACCTCCACGGGTTTCCCCATACGGTCCTGAGCCGTACGCGTCTGCCAGTTCCGCCACGCGAGCAAAAAAGCGGGTCTTACAATGCGAGGGTGGCAGCGTGCCTGCAAGCTGAAATCGAAGCAATCCGCGGGATAACTCAGCTCGCGAGTTTCTTGCGTGCGCGCACCTCCAATTGATGTGCTTTGCGACCCTGCCCAAGGGAACGTAACAGGTCGGCATAATTAGACACTACAATTTCGTAATCCTTCGAGGGCTTATCCACGACTTGTTCCCAGCTCTTGAGTGACGATTGATAGAGTTCGCCCGCCTTTGCATAATCACCACGAGAATGATAGACCACCGCCAGATTACATTTGGACTGAGCAATATCGGCAATCGGCGGAGGCTGTAGGCTTTCTCTGATCGCCAATGCCCGGAGATGTAGTTTCTCGGCTTCGGTGTATCGGCGTTCGTTGGTGTAAAAGACCGCGAGATTGTTTAGCACCGATGCCACATCAACGTGGTCAGGTCCGAGCTGCTTCTCATAAATGTCCAAGGCGCGTAAGTAACATGGTTCGGCTGCCTTTTGGCGGCCTGATTTGCGGAGAATGAGGGCGACGTTGTTAAGCATGGTTCCAATATCTGAATAGGGGACGTCTTCGACCCCGCTTCCAGCAGCTATCGCTTTCTGGTAAAAATCGATCGCTTCTTCAGATTGACCAAGACTATCGAACAGCAGCGCCAATCGTCGTGCCGAGCGGTAGATGGCCCGCTGATCGGACGGGTTTGCCTTTTCAAGGATCGCGTGCGCTTTGAGCAAAGATGCTTCCGCTCCAGCGTGATCTCCCTTTTGTTCGAGCAGTTGCCCTAGTTTCTCAAAGCTCGTCGCGAGCGCCGTCTGATTCCCTTTGAATGCACGCCTGGCAACTTCAAGGGCTGTTTCCGCAACGCGAATTGCCTCAGGGAGCCGATTGGTGGCGCGCAAATTGTCGAGCTTCTCATTGAGGATCACCCATAACTTCTCTTCGCCTTTCATTTCATCACCATCCCTCGCTTAGTTGAGTAACTAATCGGGTGGCGAGATCCTCGGTGGCGAGTGGTAAAGCTTGTCGTTCGTCTGTTGTTACATCGCTGGTGACAAAGAAACTCGTGCTGCCGGTTACATCATTGGGTCCTGCGAGCGGTTTCCCGTCTCGCGTGGTGAGCGAGAATTTTACGGTTAGCGCGATGTTAAATTCTGTTGTGGCCAGTACATTCCCACGCACCGAGCGTGCCGGCAGTCGATTAATGCGAGATATCTCTCCGGTCAACGTGGCGTCAGCCTTGTCGTCGCTTGTAATCAGAAACGTGCCATCCTGTTGGAATTGTTTGATCACGGTATCGGTCACTAAGACTTCGATGCGCGGCACGAGCGTGCGATTCCGAAACGTGGGTACTGCAATGCTGTGAATGTCCCGGAGATAGTACGGCTTTACCGGCCCAACGTGATATCCAAGGCAACCGGAGATCGCCAGGCAAAGGATTGTCGCTAGTAACGCTTTCAAGGCGCCGGTAAGGCGGACTCTTCGGGAGGAGAGGACGATGCTGCGGGAGCACCCGAAGGATCAGAGCTTGTGCTTGTGCTCGTGCCCGGCAGAGGCGGCAAAGGTTCAGGCGCAGTCGTAGTATCCGGCGCGAGCGAAGCCGGCGGCGGAAGCGAGCTTTCGCCATCCGATGGAGGCAGGGGCGCTTCGTTATTCGGTGCACCCGGCTTGGCCGATCCACTTCCGGCAGTTCTGGCCCCATGCGGTTCGGCTTTTTTCTTTGCGGTCTCTGAAACCGGTATTGCTGGCTGCAGCGCAGCGTCGCCGTATTTGGCACGTAGTTGGTCGATCCGTTTCTTAGCCTTGTTACTCTCCTCTGATCCCGGCTGCTGCCGAATCACTTCGTTGTAGTAGATGACCGCAGCGCGATAATATTTTTGCTTATCGTAGAATTTCGCGACCTTAAAAGAATTGTTTGTCTGCTTGTGCTCAAGAATATCTAGATCCTTGCGCGCCTGTGCTGCTTTCTCGCTCTTGGGATAATGGAAAAGGAAATCCTGGAAAGCCGTTTTCGCGTTGTTTGCGGCGGCAGCGTCGTTTGTGCCTAGCTGTGCAGCCGTAAACCAAATGTAACCGATTTGATACTGGGCATCGACGGCTATTGGCTCGTTAGGAAACTTGTCTACAACGGCTTGATAAGCCTGGATCGCTGCATCGTTCGCTCCCTGCTTTTCGCGCGCCATGCCAATATTAAACTGCGCTCGCGCGGTGTATCTTCCATAGGGAGCGGTGCGGACAACATTCGCGAAAATCGTTACCGCTCTATCCAACGCAGACGCGATCGGAATCCCCAATAGCTTCAATTTCTTTCCATTCAGATAAATCTCACCAACACGAAATTGCCCCTCGATCGCTTCATCAAAATGTGTGTTGGTCGCATATCTTTCAACCAACTGGAGATATGATTCGGCTGCTGGAGTGTATTGGTGGGTCTCTTCCTGCAATTGAGCCGCACGAAAAAGAGCGGTGGGAGCCAGCGCGTCTTTTGGGTGACGTTTGACAAGGCTTTTATAAGCTTTGATGGCGCGTTTGGGATTGTTTTCCTTTTCGGCACTCTGCGCGATTTGATAGAGCTCCGCCGCATTCCCGTTTATTTCTTCCTCGCCCGGCGGTACGTACTGCGCTTTTTGGCCCGGTTTAAAAACGATCGAGGCCCCGCTTGGTTCCGGCACCAAAAACACGACGGTGATTAGGACTAATACGACTCGAATAAGGAATTGCATTCGGGTGTCGCAGGGTAATTAACTTCTCTTTCCAGTCAAGTTTTCAACAGACTCTGGACCCACCCCTGCCAACTGCCGACTCGGACGATATTCGTTAGCGCAGAAGCTTTTTCCAGGGGCAAAACCGATTAATGTTTGAATCCATTTGAATCTTACGGACCAACAGAAGATACGCATCGGCTCGTGCGCGTGGAGCTTCCACGACTGGCGCGGTGTCTTTTATCCGAATGATTTGCCGGAGTCGCACTGGCTGGAATTTTACGCAGGCCAGTTACCGGCGGTCGAAGTGGATTCTACCTTCCACGCTGCGCCGACCGAAGCAACGGTTCGTCGCTGGGCGGAAACGACTCCCGCCACCTTTCGGTTTACATGCAAGCTCCCCCGTCAAATCACTCACATTTGCCGCCTTCGAAATTGCGCGGCAGAGCTAAATTCATTTTTCCGCGCGATCGAACCACTTGGTCCAAAGTTACATGTTGTGCTCGTGCAGCTTCCGCCTTCCCTGACGCCCGCTGATGGAAAACACGCACTCCGCAAGTTCCTGGCGCAATTGCCGCGGGATTTCCGGTTTGCCATTGAATTTCGCCACGCTGGCTGGCATCGTCCTCAATTTATTCGGCTGGTGGAAAAGTATCGCGTTTGCTGGGCTTGGGCCGATACCACTCCGCTCAACGAGCGAAACCTTGCGCCTTTTGAATTTCTGCCGTGCACGACTGATTTCCTTTACCTCCGTCTGCTTGGCGATTACGTCACTAAATACGACATCGATGGTGGCCACATCCATCGTTACGGAAAATTACTCTGGAAACGCGAAGCCGCCTTGGAAAGTTGGTCGCTGAAGATTCAGCAACATCTTGCAAACGTGCGCAGTGTTTGGGCATTTGCCGGGAATCACTTTGAAGGATTTGCACTGCAGACGTGTCAGCGTCTCGCCGAACGGCTCGGCTTCGATCTGCCGCTGCCGTCGGAAACGGAAGAGACGTTGTCCGCGGACAGAGAATCGCAGCTCGATCTACAGTTGTAGCGGCACCTCAGCACCTTTGTGCCTTTCAAAAATGAAAACGCTGCGAACGCCGATTCCGGCCATCTTCTCGGTGAGCGCGCCAAAATTTTCGCCAAGTTGGACGTATGAATGCGCATCGGAAGCGGTCGTAAATCGAATCCCCTTCTCCATTGCCGACGCAATAATTCGATCGCTCGGATAAAGCTCGTTCACTGGTTTTCGCCAACCGGCGGTAGAAAGCTCGATCGCAACATCATGCGCACGAACAAATCCAAGTGTCTCATTAACCAATGTGCCGATGTCTGCTGTCGCGCGGTGTCCATGGATTTTAATCAAATCCAAGTGGGCGAGACAATCGACCAAGCCAGTCGAAACTAATTCGCGGAGACGGCGAAAGTAATCGGAGTACATCTTGTCAATGTTCATCCCTTCGAATTGCGCCGCGCCATCCGGCACGCTGTCGAACATCTGATCGGCACGCTCGAGGAAGTGCACCGACCCGAGAACGAAATCCAAGTCGTCCCAATTCTTTTCGATCCATTTGCGGCCTGCCAGTGAGTGGACGGGATCGTTGTCTAGCTCAATCCCTGCGCGGATCCGCAAATCAGGATTGCGTTCCCGCAAGCGATTAATTTCATCAAGATCAATTCCGTCGTGGTAACGATCGTGATCGGTGAAAGCAATATCCCTTAACCCTTTTCTGCGCGCCGAATCCGCCCAGGGCTGGAGCAATTCCTGCGTGTACCGCTGCACACGATGTCCCTGCGGGTGCATGTGGTAATCGGAGAAAAGTTGATGATGTACGGTCGACGATCGATCGCCCACGATCCGCTCTATTACCTATCAGCTGTTAACTATCAACTCTCCGGCTCACGGCACTGCCAGGAATTTTTGGCGAATGCGCAGCTCCAAAAATTGAGGAAAGAAAACCTCAGCGATAAAGACTTTGTTAGGCGTAAGTTCGCGGGTCGAGATTGTTTCGTTGTACTCGATCCGCTCCGAGGGGTTAATTAAAATTGTCCCCACCTTTTCAGCGATCGCGTGATTCTCCGACCACTTTGTCAGGATCTCTCCGCCAGAATTCATGAGATAGATTTCAATACGTTGAGTTGTAGGAAAATCGAGCGCGACGGGTCGTTTGGACAGATTTACCAGCGTTACTTTCACGCTGAGCTGGCGGACTTCAGATAACTTCACGGTCTGCGGAGTGATTTGCAGATCGAGGGCGAGCCCACGTAGCCGTGGATCTTTGTATTGCGGAACCACGTTGGGAGAAAACGGATGAAGAATGCGGCTCAACCAACCTCGTTTTCGCGGCGACGTAGCCGTAGGTGTAGCGTCCTGACCGACCATGGCACCAGCCACAAGAACTATCAGAACGAGCAAAACAAGGCGGCGTTTCATGAGGCCCTAAACAGCGCGAAAACTTTTCGGGGTTGCAAAATCGCTGTCAACGCATTTATGAACTCGCGAATGTTTTCGCAGTTAATCGGCATGAAAACTCTTTGTATATTCGTATTTTGCGTAGCGTTTGCGCTGATTGATGCTGCAGCGAAGGAACGACACTGCACTTTTCGCGTCCATGCGC
This sequence comes from Candidatus Udaeobacter sp., assembly GCA_036502745.1. Classification (GTDB taxonomy): domain Bacteria; phylum Verrucomicrobiota; class Verrucomicrobiia; order Chthoniobacterales; family UBA10450; genus Udaeobacter. The sequence continues at coordinate 2,730 of DASXYB010000233.1, read as the reverse complement.
AAGCAAACCCTCAAGATACGGATGTGTTCTCAATACCCGCCCGCGCGGCGTCTTCGGGGAAGGATGTTGCAATCGAAAAACTGCCGTGGATTACCGAGCATGACGTCAGGGGCTTTTCTCCGTACCCAGCCCAGAAGGGAACGTTCGGTGCATTGTTTCAGCTCGACGATCACGGGCGCACCGTCCTCGATACTTTGAGCGTCGAGCGCCGGGGCGGTTTTCTCTTTGTGTTGATCAACGGCAGAATGATCACCGAACTACAGATCGACAAGCGAGTGTCCGATGGAAAGATTTATGTTCCGTCCGGACTGACTGCCGCGGATGTCGAGCTAATGAAGAAACAGTGGCGCGTGCCCGGGAAAAGAAAGCGCTAAGCACATCATCGGCTAATGCGACTATTGTTCGCCGGAGTTACTTTTGCTGTTGTTTTCTGTGCTCCGATAACAACGCAAACGGCACAAAATCAGGTTCTCGATCTTGTTCTTCCGACGGACAACGATGCTCTGTTTTCAGGAGATGGTCCCGCTTTTTACCAATACGTCGACCGAGGCTACAACGGCACCCAATCGGCACCATGGGAGGGTGGCCAATACGGCTTTGTCCGCGATGCGAAAGGCACCGGTGGAGGCGTCATTTACACCCGCTTTCATGAAGGAATTGATATCCGGTCCGTGCATCGCGACGCAAACGGCGAGCCGCAGGACGAAGTGCGCGCCATTGCCGATGGAGAAGTTGTGCACATCAGTCCGGTGGCTGGCTACTCAAATTATGGCAAATACATCGTAATCGAGCATCGGTGGGGTGGATCGAGTTACTACAGTCTATACGCACACCTTAGCTCGATCGCAGTGCAGCCCGGTGAGACGGTGAAGCGCGGTCAACCTGTCGCGGTGATGGGTTACACCGGAACGGGCATAAACCGAGAACGCGCACATCTGCATTTGGAATTGTGCATCATGTTTAGCCGTCAATTCGAAGCGTGGTACAACACATTTTTCAGGAACGATGCGAATCGCCACGGCCTCTACAACGGGATGAACCTCGCCGGTATCGACGTGGCGCGTCTCTATTTGGCGCTCCGCAAGAATCCAGCGCTCACGATTCCTGAATTTCTCGCCGCGGAAGAGACATTCTACAAGGTCACATTGCCAGAGGCGCGGCACTTCGATTTGTTAACACTCTATCCCTGGCTGTCTACAGTAGGAAAACGAAGTGGAGCGTCATGGCAAGTCTCATTCGCACGTTCCGGTGTCCCTTTGAGGATTGAACCAACCGACAGACGAGTTGCGCAGCCCGAGGTAAGCTACGTAAAAAATAACACAGCGGAATGCTCCTATCTCACTCGCGATATAGTTGCTGGTCGGGGAGCAAATACGCATCTCACCAATTATGGCGCGCAGCTGATGCGCCTGCTCATTTGGCCCAATTGAAGGCGGGCCGAGATTCTCAGCACGACGTGGGCGTGCCTTGCGCAACGGCGACACCATGCGGGATCGCGCCTTGCACAAAGCTGAGACATTCCACCGCCCCGCTCGGCTTTCCTGGCAGCGCGATCACAAGAGCCTGATCGACCACCGCGGCGACGTTGCGCGACAGGATAGCGTTCGGCGTAATCTTCATCGATTCCGCGCGCATCACTTCTCCGAATCCCGGCAATTCTACTCGCATCATGGCACGAATCGCTTCCGGCGTAACATCACGCGATCCGATACCCGTGCCTCCCGTCGTCAAAATCAATCCGCAGCCCTGCCTCGCAAACGATCGAATTGTTTCCTGAATGCGACCCATCTCGTCTGGCACAATCGCTTCGGCTAAAACCTGCCAGCCAATCTTTTGCGCGAATTGTTTCAAAGCCGGGCCGCCCAAGTCGTCGTAATGACCCGCACTGGCGCGATCAGAAATCGTGACGATGCCTACTTGTATTTGCATGCTTGCGTTGCTAGGAGCGCCGTATTCTTTCGCGGTGGCGGTCGCGGGCAGCCGCTACACTGCTTTTGGTTTTCTCAAGCAATTGCACGTCGGAAACGATCATGTGTTTATCTACTGCTTTGCACATGTCGTAAATCGTGAGCAATGCGACCGTGACGCCGACCAGGGCTTCCATTTCGACTCCCGTTTGCGCAATTGTCTGTGCTGTGCATTTCACCTCCGCACCGTCCTTCGAAGTCACAATGTTTACGTCTACCTGGCCAAGCGGCAATGTGTGGCAAAGAGGAATGAGCTGCGCAGTTTGCTTGGCGGCTTGGATCCCTGCAATGCGCGCGGTCGCGAAGACATTGCCTTTCGCGATTTGATCGCTTGCGATCAGATCGAGCGTTTCCTGCTGGAGCCGAATCTTTCCCCGGCCAACGGCTTTTCGTTTACTAAGCGGCTTCGCTGAAACATCCACCATTTGCGCACGGCCGTCATGAGAGATGTGACTCAAGCGTTTCATCTTAGCGGGCTGTCATTCCGAGCGGAGCGAGGCGAGCTCGAGGAATCTCGCGGCGACAGCGGAGACTAATGCAGCGGGGTGTCTCGACTTCGCTCGACATGACTTGAACTGGTCACCCGCCGATTGCAATCATTTTGCGATTGGGCTGATAATTATTTCGGAAATCGTGTTCTTGTGGCTTTCGTTCGACCACGTTGAGGAAAAACTGCCTGAGATGTTCGTCGCTCGCATCCGCCCGCAGCGGTTCCATGATGTCAAATTCCAGATAGCTGCCAAGACACGGGCGCAACTTTCCA
>DASXYB010000232.1:0-4150 GCA_036502745.1 Candidatus Udaeobacter sp. | reverse complement strand
AGTCGTGTTTCAGGATAAGGTCGTGTACGCAAAAGGATTTGGCGTGCGCGATGTAAATACAAAAGCACCCGTGGATGCGGACACGGTGTTCCAGCTAGCGTCGGTCTCCAAACCGATTGGCTCGACAGTGGTTGCCGAACTGGTCGGCGAGGGAAAAATCACATGGGACTCGAAACTCAGCGCGCTCGATCCCACATTCGAGATGTTCGATCCGTGGGTTACGCGCGAAATCACTGTTCGCGACATGTACGCGCATCGGAGCGGGTTGCCCGATCATGCCGGGGATCTGCTCGAGGATATTGGCTTTACGCGCGCGGAAATTCTTTTTCGTCTGCGTTATCAACGTCCGGATAGCAGTTTTCGTTCGCATTACGCTTACACGAATTTTGGCATGACCGAAGGCGCAGTCGCGGCGGTTAAACCATACCGGCTGGAGTGGGAGGAGGCGTGCGCCCAAAAGCTATACAAACCGCTCAGCATGACGTCGACCAGTTCGCGTTACGCTGATTTCACGTCGCGCCAGAACAAAGCGCTCGGGCATGTGCTGGTAGACGGGAAGTGGGTGCAAAAATTCAAACGCGATCCGGATGCGCAATCACCCACTGGCGGCGTGAGTTCTTCGGTTAACGATGTGGCGAAATGGATGCGGTTGCAGCTCGCCAATGGGAAATATGATGGCAAGCAGATCGTCAGCGAAAAGCCGCTGACTGAAACTCATCATCCGCACGTGCTCACAGGGTTTAATCCATTCACTAACATGCCGACCTTCTACGGCCTGGGCTGGAACGTCAGCTATGATGAGCAGGGGCGATTGCGGTTGAATCATTCCGGAGGATTTGATCTTGGTGCTGCCACTTACGTCAGTCTCATCCCTGCTGAGCAATTGGGAATTGTCGTGGTCACGAACGGGCGTCCCGTCGGGATACCGGAAGCTCTCGGGACAATATTTTCAGACATCGCATTATATGGCAAGCCGACGCAGGACTGGTTCCCGCTTTATAAGCAACGGTTTTCGGATCCGGCGACAACGGGGACGGTGCTCGGCTTTGATTATTCCAAACCGCCAGCCTCGATCGCACCGGCACTAAAGAATGGCGCTTATGTTGGAAAATACGCGAACGACTTCTTTGGCGACGTGGGGATCGTCGAAAAGGAGGGCGGATTAGCGATCGTGGAAGGTCCGAAGAAACTCACCTTCGCGCTGAAACATTACGACCGCGACACATTCACCTATGACACCATCGGTGAGAATGCCGTCGGCCGAACCGGCGTCACTTTTACGATCGGCCCTGATGTCCAAGCCACACACGTTGTCATAGAAAATCTCAATGTGCATGGCGAAGGAACTTTCAAACGCGTCAAGGGACCGAAGTAAAACTGGTGCAAAACAACGACAATTTCGGGTTCACACCATCCGAACTGCGAATGTTGCGCGCATTGAAAACGCCGGCCGGCATACAGAACTATCTCGATGATCTGCCTTACAATCTTAGCTACAACGCGCGTTCGCCGAAGCGAGTCCTGCACGATCGCGTCGCGTCGTGTCTCGAAGGCGGAATTTTCGCAGCGGCCGCGCTCCGTATCCTTGGTTTTCCGCCGTTGATCTTCGATTTGGAAGCGGAACAGGACACTGATCACGTCATCGCGATTTTCAAAGTGCGCGGCCATTGGGGCGCGGTGGCAAAATCCAATTTCACCGGATGCCGTTATCGCGAACCGGTGTATCGCACTCTGCGCGAGCTGGCGATGAGTTACTTCAACATCTACTTCAATCTGCGCGGCGAACGCACATTGCGACGGTACTCGCGCCCGGTGAACCTGGCGCGATTTGATGATCTCAACTGGATAACCACGGAAAAACCGATCTGGTTTATTGCAGAACACCTCTGCGACATCCCGCACATTTCGTTGCTCACTCAGGCAATGGAAAAAAATTTGACCCGTCTCGATCGCCGCACGATGCGGGGCGAAATGGTCGGCCACAGGAAGAAATAGTCTCAGCCCTTTTTGCTCCCGACTGAGAAAACAGGTGATACAAACGCGTTAATGAGACGAACCACAACAGTTGCCATGGCCATGCTGCTGCTTGCAGCCACCGCTGGGCTGGCGTCGAGCGGCACGCAACTGGAAAAGAAAGTCAAAGACTACCTGCGTAACTCACAGACTCTGGAGGATTACCGGCAACGACCCATCATCAATCGGATGGCGCGAAACAATGATCCGTTTGTCATTGCGGAGTGTCTCGCAAGGCCCACGCTAGCCGAGCGTCTGCTCGTGCACCGGAACTTGAGCAACTCGGACCTAACCAATCGCTCCAAGCAACCGCTCTTTGAGGTTGCACGCCGATGTCGATCTTGATTAGTATGTGTTCAATTGTAGCGCAGCCCCACTGCCAAAGCGGTCGCTGAGCTCTTTCTTGTTAGATCTATGGAAAACTCTACGAGAGCAGGACTCTTTATAGCCATGCTAGTCCTTATACTGGCCGCTACGGGCGTAGCGCAAAAGCAGAGCGGCAGTGGCAGTCACACGACAAGTGTCGAGGAGGCCATTAAGAAACTGGATAACGAACGCATTCAAGCACAGATCCATGCTGATGCGGCGGCCCTTGATCGCCTTTACGCTGCTGATTTCATAGGCGTAGGGCCAAGTGGCAGAGTGAGAACCAAACCGCAGGTGATCAAAGATTTCACGTCAGGTGATTTGAAATTTCAATCTATCACTACTGATGACGTTCAGGTGCGCATCTATGGAAACACGGCTGTGGAGACTGGCCGCTCAACAATGGATGGGCAAGACAAAGGCAAAACTGTTCCCCGTGATACTCGCTTTACAAGGGTGTGGGTAAAGGAGCAAGGGCGCTGGCGGTTGGTTGCCAATCATTACTCGTCCCATACCACGAGCCAATAAGCAGTCACAGCCAATGCCTAACCAATCGCTGGAGCCAACGGCTGGGCGTTGTAATGTTCACGTGTGATTTTAAAAACAGTTCCGGATGTTTGCCATGCTCGCCGACGTCAGCGGTGGCTCAGCTCCATCTCGTTAGGCCATGACGCATTTGGATGTTGCGACCCTGCTTAATCTGATTTCGACGATCGCTATCCTCGGCGCTTTGATTTTCACTGCCTTACAAGTGCGCGCGGCGAACACGGCGCGACGGGATCAAGCAGCAGTCGTGATAATCCAGACGACCCAAAACCCGAGTTGGACGCAGGCGCTCAATCTGGTTTCTACCCTGCCCGAACATGCAAGCGCTGAATGCATCCGCGAAAAGGGAGAAGCGATGGAGCGAGCGCTTTTTGAGTTAAGCATCCGATTGGAACCGGTAGGCTACATGATTTTTTGCGGGATCATCACCTTAAAGGCAGTTGACGATCTAATTGGCGGGGTCGCCATGGTTATCTGGTCGCGCGCCAGGGCATGGACGGAGGAGTACAGAAAGTCCACGAGTAATCCCAAGTTTAACGAATGGGTCGAGTGGCTGGCTGACAGGATTACAGAGCGGCGCACGCGATTACAGCCCGCGCCAGCACCGCAACAGTACCGCAACTGGCGCGAACGCTAAACCTCGCAAGAACACACTGAGTCGGAGCCTAACCAAACGATGCAGCAAACCGCGAGATACGGTATCGCCGAAACTGGTGAGAATTTGTTATGAGATCGACGGCCAAGTCGCCGAGGAATAGGTTGTGTAATGAAGCTGGAGGAGTTCGTCTCATCTTAGACTCACCTCATTCGTAGCTGATTGGTACCCGGACCTCGGAAACGGTGCCCGGCTTAAAACGCCAGCTTTTGAATGTTTGGATGGTGAGTTTGTCCAGCAGCGGAGTGCCAGTGCTTTGGAACATCGTTGCGTTGATCACTCTCCCCGTGCCGGTATCAACCGTCATTAAGCAAGTACCGCTTCCGCTGATGTTGCGCCGTTTCATTTCGTACGTGTAATCAGGCAACGGCGCAGTGATTGCCATGGATTGGGCGACCGAAAGCGACATCGCAACGGGCGCCGAAAAACTGACTGCGTCCGGTTGCACAACAGGTCGCGACCGTTTTCGCAACCGATGTTTTTTTTTGGCAGGCACGGCGAGTACTGCCGGCTCTTCCGCAGAAGAAACGTCCTCAATTTTTGGAGCCGGTTTTTGACTTGGCGGCATTG
>DASXYB010000231.1:0-3698 GCA_036502745.1 Candidatus Udaeobacter sp. | reverse complement strand
TCTAGGCCAGTGCTTCCAGTCGGCTGAGCAAATCCTTCTTGCTCGCAACGCCGACCACCTGATCGCGCAACTGGCCGTTCTTGAAGAAAAGCAGCGCCGGAATCGCGCGAATGTTGTACTTGGCTGACAGACTCTGGTTGTCGTCTACGTTTACTTTCGCAATTTTGAGCGTGCCCGCTTTTTCGCGGGCAATCTCGTCCAGCAACGGCGCGATCATTTTGCAGGGACCGCACCATTCCGCCCAAAAATCGACGATCATCGGTTTGTCGTCTTGCGTCAGTTCGCGGTCAAAGTTCGATTCGTTAAGTGTGATAACGGCAGAATTTTCCATAGCTAAGCAAAATACGTCCAAATTTGGATAATCAAAATCAAGGCAGACGTAGCGAGAAGCACCCAATACAGCAGCATGGAGCTTTTCTCGACCGGTGTGACAGCGATCGGTGGATTTTGTGAAACGACGCTGGGCATCGGAATCAGCGGCTGAGTCTTTTTTTGCGACGAGCGCAACGGTTCAGGCGTCAGCGGAATGCGAACCGTCTCTTTTTTTGGCCCCGAAGTCGATGGAATCGGGGAAACACGCACGGAAGCGGATAATGGACGCGAGACCGCAGGCGGCTTCGGTGGGGGGAAAAAATTCGTGGCAGAAATATTGTCCCTCGCGGATGGCGATGGGGAGGCAACAGGCGGAGTACCGGTTTCACGAACCGGCAACTGGATCCGGACGGTCTCGTGCGGTTCCAAAGTTGGCTCTGACGGCTTCGTTACAGGCGGCTGCGGCAACTGGATGCGAACCGTTTCTTTTTTTGGTTGGTCAGATCCTGCCATTGAGGTTTGGAGAATTTGATCAGAAATTCGCTGAGTTGTCACCAGCCAATCTCGCAGCTGAGGAAAATGTGATTCGCGTCAGGCCAGCAGATCGTAGCCGCGACTTCCTTTAACGGTCCGCCGAATAAACTCACCGACAGGCGCAGAGTCGGACAATACGACGCGCGCATCGACATCCGGCGCATCGCCTTCGCTGCGCGCAATGTGCGGTTGATCGACGAGCAGTTTCAGCTCGCTGCCAATTTTCTCGCGAGCGAGATCATGGGCAATCGATTGCTGCAGCGCCATCGCTGCTCGATAACGTGCGTTCTTTATGATTGCGGAGACCTGTCCCGGCATACTGGCAGCGCGCGAACCTTCTTCCTGCGAGTATTTGAATATCCCGAGCCGTTCGAACCGGCTGCGCCGGATGAAATCCAGTAATGTCTCGAATTCTGCATCCGTCTCGCCTGGAAACCCGACGATAAAAGTGGTGCGCAGAGTTACGCCGCGAATTCCACAGCGCAATTTGTGAATTAAGTCTTCAATATGCGCGCGCGATGTTTCACGTCGCATCCGGACCAGCATCAATTCGTCGATGTGCTGTAGCGGAATGTCGATGTAACGCACAACCTTGTCGCACTCAGCAATAGTCTCGATCACTTCATCGCTCCAATGCGCGGGGTGCGTGTAAAGCAGGCGCACCCAGAATTCACCGTCGATCTGTTGAATCTCACGTAGCAGCGAAACCAGGGTCGGTCCGCGAGTCGAATCCACCGGCTGCCGCGGCCCGGCTTTGCCCTCCCACAGATCCATTCCGTAGTACGTGGTATCCTGGCTGATCAAGTTGATTTCGCGCACACCTTCGCCGATGAGTGCGCGGATTTCCGCCACGAGCGATTCCGGTTTGCGGCTCCGGTGCTTGCCCCGCATTTGTGGAATCACGCAAAAACTGCACGGATGATTGCATCCCTCGGCAATCTTCACGTAAGCAGAATGCGCGGGAGTAAGTCTGAAACGCGGTGTGTCGTAATCGGGAATGTACGTCGGGCGTGTATCTGCGAAAAGTAGCGCGGACGTCTCGCTTGCTTTGGTTGCATCTCGCAACCGGGAAGGTCGTGTTACGATTTTCTCCACAATCCTTCCAAGCTCACTGACCTGATCGAGTCCGATGAACGCGTCTACCTCAGGCAACTCGTTATGCATCTCTCTCGCAAACCGCTGCGACATGCAGCCGCTTACGATTAGTTTTTGACCCGGTCGTTTATTAAACCCGCGCTGCTGATGCGCTTCCAAGATCGCTTCGATTGATTCTTCCTTGGCTGAATCGATGAAGGCGCAAGTGTTAACCACGAGCACATCGGCGTCCTCTGCGCGCGACGTGATTTCCATCCCCCGTTGCAAAACGCTTCCAAGCATAATCTCCGCATCGACGAGATTTTTTGCACACCCGAGACTGATCATGCCGATCTTCGGTTTACGAGGAGAATGCGTCGTGTCTGTCATCGTATTTCAGTTCGGGCGCTTTAAATATGCTGCGCTCTCATTTTGAGCGAAGCGAAAGATCTCTGATTCAATTCCGGCTGAGTGAGCGGCCCGAAAAACTGATTCGAGATTCTTCGCTTCGCTCAGAATGAAACACTCATTCTAGTTGACCGTCACGTCCTGGTCGTTTTGTGCCAATACCTGTCCGTTTTTAGTGATCTTAACGGCTTCAGGATCGAGGACCCGAATCGACACGTGCTTACCGCGAAATTCAACGGGACCATCCGTCGGCGAGACCCATCGTTCGAACGCAGCTTTTGCCTCGTCGCCGAGCGTCACCCGCACGTAAGTTCGTTTGAGCGGCTGGATGGCGACTCGGTTTTGTTCGGCTGATTCCGGCGGAGGTGAATTGATCGCTGCGGCCGTTTGAGACAGTTCTTCTTTAGTGACGGGCTTCGCCTTACGCACTTCCGGCTCGCCTGGCGCTGTGGAATCAGCAGCCAAAGCCTTGCGCGTTTCCGGCGGCCCCTGTGTCGGAACAGGCGACGCGACCGGAGCAGTCGCAGCGACAGCCGCAAGGTTTGGAGCTGCTGTCGGACTCAATCCGCCCGAGGCCACCGCCGGCGTCGCAGTCGCCGATGCTTGCGTGCTTGAGCTTCCTCGCGCAGGCGCGAGCCTCTGCACATTCAGAAAAAACTTCATGCCAAGAAAACCGAGCACTAAAACCACTATCCCCACTATGAGCGGCATTGGTGAAACGCGATTGCTCCCACCGGTGCCCCCTGTAGCAGCGGAACGGCGGCGAACCACCGGCGCGGAGACGGGTTTCGCACGCTCGTTCTCCTGGAGGTACGAGTAGCCATCCACGGTCACACTCTCGGAATCCTCAAACGCATCCAGGTAAGGTGTGACGTCAACATCGAGGAACTTTCCGTAAATCAGCAGGAACCCTTTCGCGTAGGCGAGGCTCGGGAATTGCGAAAAATCGTCCGCCTCAATTTCGGCCAGCCGCTGCGGGCGAATTTTCGTCATGCGCGCGGCTTCATCGAGCGTGAGTTTTCTCGCTACCCGTGCCTCCTGAAATTTTTTACCAAGCCCCTCAATTGTCATGAACGAAAAGCCGGCTAAACGGCAGCATCGAGATCGACCAGGATCTCACGTGGTTTGGCGCCCTCGCCGGGACCCAAAATACCGCGCTGCTCCAGAATATCAACGATCCGCGCTGCTCGTGTATAACCCAGTCGCAACCTCCGTTGGAGAAGCGAAGTGGACGCGCGTTTTTCCTGTCGAATAATCTCGATGCATTTTTCGACCAGCTCTTCGTCTTCGGCGTTTACTTCTTCCTCCGGCCCGCTGCTGGATTGGAGCTTCTCATGCATCGCCGTATCAAACGCAGGCGGACTTTGCTT
>DASXYB010000230.1:0-9313 GCA_036502745.1 Candidatus Udaeobacter sp. | reverse complement strand
GCAGTCTGCGGCTGGTTTGGATTCAGGCAAGTGCCGCCGCGCCTGCTTTGCCCGGTCGCGTATCTGTTGAATCGCCCAGGCGGCGTGCTCTGCGATCAATGGCTCCGGGTCGGCTACCGCGAGCTCGAGCGCCGGAAGGTCGGATGAGTCGCCGACATTGCCGAGCGCGACACACACATTGCGTAGAAAGCCGCGGCGTTTTATTCGTTTAATCGGCGATTTTTTAAAAAGCGCCCGGAAATCTGCGTCGGTTAAGTCCAAATATTCCCGCAGCGACATGCCAGTCGTCGATCGCCGCGCAGAGAATGCAGTTTCGCGCGATGTCCGGGCGAACCGGTTCCAGGGGCATGCGTCGAGACAATCATCGCAGCCAAAAATTCGATCACCCATAAGCGGACGCAGGTCCACGGGAATGGCGGTTTTCAATTCAATCGTTAGATAAGAGATGCAGCGACGCGCATCCAACCGATGCGGCGCGGTGATCGCGGCTGTTGGACAAGCCGCAACGCAACGAATGCACGTTCCGCAGCGATCCCGGACTGGTTCATCCGGCGGCAACTCAAGCGTGGTCAAAAGTTCCGCGAGAAAAAACCAGGTTCCGAGCCGTTCATCGATAAGCATGGTGCTCTTGCCGTGCCAGCCAAGGCCAGCCTGCGCCGCATGATCCCGTTCCAGCAGAGGCCCAGTGTCGACATAACATTTCTGTTGTCCGCCAAAGCTGCGAAGCAACTCGTCAATCTTGTTCAGCTTTGTCCCGATTACATCGTGATAATCTTCGCCCCACGCGTATCGCGCGATGCGGCCCGTTCTTCCTGTAGCCGCGGCGCTGTGTGCCACCTCTCCCTGAAAATAATTCAAAGCCAAAACCACAATTGACCGCGCGCCAGGCAAAATCTTTTCCGGATTGCACCGCTTTTCCTCGCCGCGTTGCATGTAATTCATTCCACCGTGCGCACCGTCGCGCAGCCATTCACGAAAGGAATTTGCGTGCGCCGGCGCGTTGCATGTGGCTACGCGACACGAATCAAACCCAATCTCTTTCGCAGAGGAGACAAGCTGCACCTTCAGTTGTTTTGGCGAAATCTGAATTATCATGTTTTCGCTGGGATGGACGATTCTGGTTTGGGATTCATTCTTCTAAGTTTTGCCAGGATCGCCACGGCGACTTCTTCATCGGTCAGGATCGACGTATCAATCCGGATATCCGCGATTTTTCCGTAAAGAGCCCTGCGAGCATCGAGGATTTGCGAGAAAGCCTGTCTCGGATTTTTCGTTTGCAGCAATGGTCTGTTTTGTTTTCGGGACGCGCGCGCAAACAGCCTGTCCTCGTCTCCATCGAGCCACACGATCACACCCTGTTTCATTAAAATTTCGATATTTGCTTTACGCAAAACGACGCCGCCACCCGTAACGATTATCTTTTGTTCTTCAGTTCGTACCCCGCGAAGCGCCTCGGTTTCCGCTTCTCGGAATTTCTTTTCGCCGTGTTCGGCAAAAATTTGTGGAATCGACATTCTGAAGTTCGAGGCAACAATTTCGTCCGTATCGAGTAAAGCCAAACCTGTTCGGCGATGCAGGCAGCCTCCGACGCACGATTTACCCGCGCCCATCATCCCTATGAGGACAATCGATCGGCTGAGTTGATTCACCGTCCAATATCTCACCGACATTTAACATGCGCCAAATGATCAGAGATTCCTCGGCTTCGCTCGGAATGACGGGAGGGTTGGCGTTTCACCGAAACCCCCTACAATGTGCCCATGCCTGAATCGAAGCCTTTGGTAGCGGTTATAATGGGAAGCAAATCGGACTGGGACACGATGCGGAACGCCGTGGAAACACTGAATCAACTCGGCGTGCCGAATGAAGCGCGTGTGCTGTCCGCGCATCGGACTCCTGATGCGACCGCAGAGTTCGCGCGAGGCGCAGCGGATCGCGGCCTGCGCGTCATCATCGCAGGTGCAGGCGGCGCTGCGCATTTGGCCGGTGTCATTGCGGCGCACACATGGCTGCCGGTTCTCGGCGTGCCAATTCAATCGAAGCTCCAGGGACTTGATTCACTGTTGTCCACTGCGCAAATGCCGGGTGGCATTCCCGTCGGAACGCTGGCCATTGGAGAGGCCGGCGCAAAAAATGCCGCACTTCTGGCGATTGCGATTCTTGCGACGTCCGATGACAGCCTCCGTCAAGGATTAGAAGAGTTTCGCAGAAAACAGTCCGAAGCGGTTTTGGCCGCGAAATTGCCAGGGTGAAAACAGTCATGTCAACCGACCGCGTTGCGGCGGTTGAACTGCTGCGGGAAGGCAATGTTGTCGCGTTGCCAACGGAAACTGTTTACGGACTCGCCGCTAAAGCGCTCAACCCGATTGCCGTCGCCAAAATTTTTGAGGCGAAGGACCGGCCGCATTTCGATCCACTGATTGTTCACCTGCCGAATCGCGAGTGGCTCCCGAGAATTGTGGATCTGCCCGCAGGCGATCGACAACTGATCGGCAAGTTGGCTGATAATTTCTGGCCCGGACCCTTCACGATCGTTTTGCCGAAGTGCGGGATCGTTCCTGACATTGTTACGGCGGGATTGGATACAGTGGCGGTGCGATTCAGTGCGCACGATGTATTTGCTGCGATTGTCGGTGAATTGGATGAGCCGCTCGCTGCCCCGAGTGCAAACCGATTTGGCCGTATCAGTCCGACAACAGCACAGCACGTGTTCGATGAACTCAACGGACGGATCCCGCTGATCATCGATGCTGGACCGACAGAACACGGTATCGAGTCAACAATCGTCGCTGTTCGCGATAGCAAAATCACGGTCTTGCGACGTGGTCCGATTACACACGAACAGTTATCGGAGTTTGCAGAAGTCATCACTGTAGTGAGCACATCAAAGATTTCCTCGCCGGGACAGTTGCCATCGCATTATGCGCCTAAAACCCCATTGCGTTTGCTCGATGATGCCGAGGCGTTTTCTCCGCACAAGAATCAGCGCGTCGGCTTGCTTGCCTGGAAAGGCGCTTCTCGAGGCCGCCACGCGTTCGCTGCCGTTCGAAGTCTAAGCGACAGAGGAAATTTGCGGGAAGCGGCCGCGAGTTTATTTCTTTACCTGCGCGACCTCGATGCACTCGGTCTCGATCTTATCGTTGCCGAACGAGTTCCGGCTCAAGGACTCGGCGCCGCGATAATGGATCGACTCGAACGAGCGTCGCACCAATAGCAAAGGGCACTACAAGTGAAAAAAGCCGCAGCAGCGCCGCAGTTCAAAACATTAGCGCAAACAATTAGCGTTGCAGAACGAGTTGCTCGTTTGAAACGCTGATCGGCGCTTGTTTGATGGAGGTGATTGGGTTTTTGCCGCCCGCCTGGTACGCCATCGCAGCCGCTATAAATCCTTTGAAGAGCGGATGCGGCTTGTTGGGTTTGCTTTGAAACTCGGGGTGATATTGGCACCCAACGAAATAGGGATGATCGCGTAGCTCGATTAATTCAGCGAGCGTGCCGTCCGGTGACGTTCCTGAAATGACGAAGCCTTTCGCGTTCATCCGGTCACGATATTTCATGTTGAACTCGTAACGGTGCCGGTGCCGCTCCGTTACCGCGGTGGCGCCGTAGATTTTTTCCGCGAGCGTTCCGGGTACAATCTTTGTCGGCCAGGTTCCCAGGCGCATGCTTGCGCCCTTGTTGCGTACGCCACGCTGCTCTTCCAGTAGCGAGATGACCGGGTCTGAATTGTCCTTGTCGAACTCGGTGCTGTTGGCGTCTTTAATTCCGCATACGTCTCTGGCGAATTCAATCGTCGCCACTTGCATCCCCAGGCAGAGACCAAGGAAAGGAATTCCGTGCTCGCGAGCGTAACGCGCGGCATTGATTTTTCCTTCTGCTCCGCGAACACCAAATCCGCCCGGAACGAGAATACCGGCCACATCTTGCAATTGATCATCCACGCCATCCGCGATCGATTCGGCATCGACAAGTTTGAGATCGATCCCGCAGTCTTCGCTCGCCGCCGCGTGCGTCAATGATTCATAAATGCTCTTGTACGCATCGCGCACATCCATGTATTTGCCGACCACCGCGATCTTGACGCGTTTACTCGGACTAATGACGCAGTCGACGAATTTTCGCCAATCTTCCAGATTAGGTTGCGGCGTTTCGAGGTGCAGAAGATCGCATACGAGTTGGTCGAGTCCCTCGGTATGCAGAGTTAAAGGCACTTCGTAAATCGTTTGCTCAACATCGCGTTCCTCAATCACTCCCTTTTCTACAACGTTGCAAAACAGCGACAACTTATGCCGGACGTCGCGGTCGAGCGGTTTTTCGCAGCGGCAAATCAATACCTGTGGCTGCAATCCGATTTCGCGCAGTTTCGCCACGCTTTGTTGCGTCGGCTTCGTTTTCAGTTCCTGTGCCGCCTTTATATAGGGAACGAGCGTAACATGCATGTTCACGACATTTTCGGGCCCGACTTCAAGAATGAATTGGCGAATCGCCTCGATAAACGGGAGACCTTCGATGTCTCCAGTCGTGCCTCCGATTTCCGTGATCACCACGTCGTATTTGCTCTCGTCCGAAAGCTTTCGGATGCGATCCTTAATCACGTCCGTGACGTGGGGAATCACCTGCACGGTTTTGCCCAGATAATCGCCCCGCCGCTCCTTTAAAATCACCGTCTCGTAAACCTGGCCGCTGGTGAGATTGTTGTGCCGCGTAAGCACGCAATTAGTGAATCGCTCGTAGTGACCAAGATCGAGGTCGGTCTCCGCGCCATCATTGAGCACGTATACTTCACCGTGCTGCGACGGATTCATCGTTCCGGGATCGACATTGAGATACGGGTCAAACTTTTGGAGCACAACACGCAACGAGCGCGCTTCGAGCAGTGTTCCCAATGAGGCAGCAGTCAGTCCCTTGCCTAACGAACTTACGACGCCGCCAGTGACAAAAATGTATTTCATCGAGACGCTGTCCGTTCCGCGCGAGCAAGCTTTTGCTCCAGCGCTTTTGCGTCGGCTGGCGTGTCTATGCCAGGTGATCCCTTCGCCGTGATGAGCACATGAACCTTTACGCCATTTTCTAATGCGCGCAATTGCTCGAGCGACTCAGCCCGCTCCAGCGGAGTAGGTTTCCACTTCACGAATTGCAGGAGGGCGTTTCGGCGAAAACCGTAGATGCCCTGATGACGAAGTGACAGGGAACAGCCGTTCTTCTGGAACGGAATCGGCGCGCGCGAGAAATAAAGGGCATTTCCAGCACGATCGATAACCACTTTGACTTGGTGAGGGGAGAGCGCGTCCTCCGGATCTGCAAAACGATGCGCGGCAGTGACGATCTGAGTTGCGCGGTCCGCGCGAAGTTTCTCAACGATCTGATCGATCAATCGCGGAGCAATCAACGGTTCGTCTCCCTGAATGTTCACGACGAACGCGAATTGT
Organism: Candidatus Udaeobacter sp.; assembly: GCA_036502745.1. Classification (GTDB taxonomy): domain Bacteria; phylum Verrucomicrobiota; class Verrucomicrobiia; order Chthoniobacterales; family UBA10450; genus Udaeobacter. The sequence continues at coordinate 3,884 of DASXYB010000230.1, read as the reverse complement.
TTCGCCTGCCTCGCGACTTCAGCGATTCGATCGGTCCCGCTGCGATGGCTTGTTGAAGTCAGGGCGACTTTGGCGCCCCAACTAAACGCAGCCTCCGCGATGCGCATATCGTCGGTGGCGACAATTACGGAGTCGAGATTTTTTGTTGCCTCACACCTCTCCAGGACGCGTTGTAAAAGAGCTTTGCCGGCAATATGATGCAATGGTTTTCCAGGAAAACGCGTAGAACTCCAGCGCGCGGGAATAATGCCTACTGCCTTATCCATGGAAATTACCCTGAGTGAGACGAAGCGGAGGCTCCCGCCAGATTACTGCCTCGTAAAGCTGCGGAGATTCGAACCCTGACCTCGCGTCCTCGCTGCGCTGCGTTGCCGCGTCCGTTTCGCTTGGTATGACAGATGATCATGATTTTGCGCTCAAGATAATCTGGACCGCTGCCACCCAATCTGCCTTCGGACCGGAACAATAATCGGTATCTTCCATGATCGTGCCATCGCGATCGATAAAGATCGCCGAGGGCAGTGCCTCAGCCATCTTCGCTGTCATCTCGAAAACTGGCGATGAGTTCATCTCGCGTCACAGTCGCCGTTCCAAGTTTGCTCACGACCACAGCGCTTCCGTAGTTGGCGATCTCCGCCGCTTCAATCGGAGTTGCACCGGAGACGAGTCCAAGAGTGAACAGCGCAATTGCGGTGTCGCCTGCACCCGAGACATCGAAAACCTGACGAGCTTTCGTGCGGATGTAGTGTGGCGTTTCGTTCTGCCGGAAAAGCATCATTCCGTGTTCGCCTAACGTGATCAGGACATATTGAGTTTCCCATTTCTTAAGAAGCGCGTTACCGGCGTGCTCAAGATCAGCGTCTTTTATTGAAGGTTCCTCGGCTTCACGCCAGGGGATTCCGGCTGCAAGAAACGCTTCAGCGCGGTTTGGTTTGACAACGGTGACGCCGCGCCAGTCGACGGAATGCTGCGGATTGGGATCGGCTGCGACTATCTTACCAGCGGCGACTGCGTCCCGCGCGATTTGCGTCACCAGTTCGGTTGTCACAAAGCCTTTGCCGTAGTCCTCAAAAATAATTGCATCGGTTTCTTTGAAACTGTCGCAAACCGCGTCGACCGCCATCGCTATCTGTTTGCTTGATGGCGTAAGAATTTTTTCGCGATCGACACGCACTACCTGCTGATGCAGCGCGATGATCCGGGTTTTCACGATCGTGCAAAAATTTTCGTCCTCGATCACGCTGGATGTGTCGATGTTCTGCTCGGCCAATAGTTCCCGGAGTTGCGAACCGCTGCGATCTTTGCCGAGCATCCCAATTACAGCCACGTGATCGACAAATTCGCGCAGATTTCGGGCAACGTTGGCGGCGCCTCCGGGGTAGAACGATTCTCCAGTCACCTCCACGACTGGGACCGGCGCCTCCGGTGAGATCCGGCCGACCTTTCCCCAGACAAATTCGTCAAGCATCAGGTCGCCGATAACGGTGACCCGCCTCGAAGCTGCGCGCTCAAGGATTTGCTCCAGCCGATCCAATTTCATGGCCGTTTGAGATCTGGACGTTGACGATTCAAATAAGTTTCGGATTTGCCACTTAAATGGATAAATGAGATCGGTGCTGGCATTAGTTGTGTACTGCGGGAGTCCGGTTAAGATTCGCTTCATTAAATCCTGAATACGAATCCGAAATCAACCGTCGAAAATATTAATGATGCCGTTTACAAAATATTTTAAGACTGTGGGTGTTCTCTGCGGTTTGGCAATTTGCGCGAATGCCGCCCAGGCACCGCAACAGATCAACATTAGCCAACTCTCTACAAAGGTGGAAGACGTTGTGGTGCCGTTGCCTAACGAGATTTTCGGTGCACTTAACAAATTGGGCGCCGTGAACTGGAGAGCACACGTCCGCAGCGATAAGGGGCCGAACTTCACCGAGCGTCCACGTATCGCCCTTTTGCTTGGGGCGGTCATTGCCGATGGTTTTATCGCTGTCCAGGCGGAAGATGCAGAAACCGTGAAGGACATTGGCCAACGTGTCACGACGCTGGCGAAGGGAATCGGAGTGGGAAATTCGATTACGCCGCATGCGAAGGCGATTGTAGAGGCGGCAGACAAGCGGAATTGGAACAATGTGCGGCGGGAACTGGATCGAACGCAGAACAGCGTACAACAAGCGATGAACGAGGTGCACGATGAAAAGTTATCGCAGCTTGTTAGCTTGGGCGGTTGGCTGCGCGGAACTGAAGTGTTGACATCAGTGGTTAACGAACACTTTTCCGCAGACGGTGCAGAGCTGCTGCACCAGCCTGATCTGCTCTCTTATTTTCAAAAAAGACTCCAGGGAATGCCGGAATTCGATCTTCCAATTCTCCACCAAATTCAGGACGCTCTGGGGCAGGTGAAACCCTTGATCGATGTCGGTGATCGCCGGATTGCGCCTGAGACAGTGAAGAAGGTTAATGAGATCACTACCCGCCTTGGCCAGGGGATCGTCACCAAGGAGTAGACCTTCGATGAACCGTTTCGTGAAGATTTTCGTCGGTGCAAACTCTCTGCTGCTGCTTCTCATGGCGTTGCAGCCTGCAATTCTTGCTTCGGTGGATGACGCGCAAAGTTTTGCGCTTCAGGCCGCCGAACCGTACGTCAAATAAGGGTTCCAAGTTCGCGAGGATTACTGGGGAGGAGACCTGGGTTCTGGAGAGAAGAAAGCTGTTCGACAGCAGTTGTTCAAAGGAAACGAATACTGGTTCTGGTTGGGAACGGAAGTCGACAAGGCCAAGGTATCTGTTCATGTTTACGATTCGGATGGCAAGCTCGCGGAAGAACCGGACAGCTGGGAGAAAGGCCACTTCGCGGCTGCACATGTTATACCCAAAGCGACAGGCAGTTATTTTATCATTGTGAGCGTGGAACAATCGCCAGAGGACCGTACGCACTGGGCGCTGGTGTATGGTTTCCGTTAGCTGTAGAATTCGTGGCAGCGGCCACGATTATGACTGAATCGCGGACTTTGCAGTTCGAAAGCCCACGCGCGTTGCAGTCGCTCTACGCGAATGACATCAAGCTTTTAAAGCATCTTGAGGATTCGTTAGGCGTCAAAGTGACGACGCGCGAAGGCTGGATGAAACTCGAAGGCGACCCAAGTCGGATCGAAAAGGCGCAACAGGTATTTCAACAACTTGAGCAAGCCCGGCAACAAGGCGTTGACATTCAGAAACACGAATTCAATTACACACTCAAGGCCGTGACCGAAGAACGCGATGAGAGTCTGGGCGACATCGTTTCGACCAAAATCGTAACCTCTTCCCGAAAGCCCCCTGTCGTAGCTCGGAGTGCCAATCAGCGCGCATACGTGGAGGCGATTGAGAAGCATGACATTGTTTTTGGGATTGGACCGGCTGGCACCGGCAAAACTTATCTAGCTGTTGCCATGGCAGTGGCGGCATTGAAGAAAGAACAGGTTGCCCGTATTATTCTGACTCGACCTGCAGTAGAAGCGGGGGAAGCACTGGGTTTTCTGCCGGGCGACCTGGAACAAAAGATCCTCCCATATCTACGTCCACTTTATGACGCACTACGTGAGATGCTTGAACCAGAAGAAATGGAACGAGCGATCGCGCGCCAGACGATCGAAGTGGCTCCGCTTGCGTACATGCGCGGACGCACTTTGAGCAACGCCTTTGTCATTCTTGATGAGGCTCAAAACACAACTAATGAGCAGATGTTTATGTTGCTGACGCGCATCGGTTTGAATTCCAAGTGCGTCGTGACCGGCGACGTCACGCAGATCGATTTGCCGGCAAATAAGCGGTCAGGCGTGCTCGAGGCCTTACAGGCATTGAAGAATGTACCGGGAATCGCGACGGTATATTTCACCGAGCGCGAC
>DASXYB010000229.1:0-2785 GCA_036502745.1 Candidatus Udaeobacter sp. | reverse complement strand
ATTTCTCATTTCACAAGTCAATAACTGCGTGCGAGTGCAGGGCGCTCAGCTATGAAACGCTCCTCCCACATGCGCGAAATCTCATCGGATTGTCGGGTCGTCGCGGGTGGCCCGATGCGCGCTCCAGCGGGAAGTTTGATTTTCAGAAAGTTCAACACTGCGCGAATCGTGCTCTGATAATCCTGGCAGAGCTTTTCATATTCAACTTTGAAGGGTTTGATCCCGAGCCGCCGGAAGAAATTGTCCCAAATTTTCTCCTGCCTTTGGGCTTCGTGCAGTGATTGCTCGATTAGATCCGGATCGAACTCCGGTTCGCGCAGAGTGCTTTTGCCGTCCTGCACTTTCCAAAGTCCTGTCTGAAGTGCGCGAGCTGTAGATAATGCCTGGCGCAACTTGTGAAGTCGCACGATGCGCACAAAACGAAGACCGGGGAAAGCGCTGCACAGCAGCTCGAGGTCGTTTATAGTGGAATTCCCAAAGTCGTGTGCGTCTCGTAAACGCGCGAGAAAATCCTCCAGATACCAGCTCATCAGTTTGAAACCGAATACCTCGTTGTGTGTTACCTTTGTGTTCACGACAGCGCGCACGTACGCCGCGTAATCAGTAGCGTGATCAATCCCGAGTTCCGCGGCATAGCGGGATTCCGCCTTCGGTAGAAAAAATTGTTTAGGCATCCCTGCCCGCCGGGTGTCGCGCAATCCGTCCGTGAGCAAATTGCTTCCCGAACGGGGAATCGTGCAGACCACATAGCAGCGCCGCGGATGACGCAGCTTATGAAATAACCCTCCCATATTTCAATGACCAAGCGCGAATTACGAATGACGAGTCAATAACAAGCCACCATCTGGTATCGGCAATCGGTCATCCTGAGCGGAGCGCAGCGGAGTCGAACGATCCCGCGACGTTAACTTGAGACTCTGCCACGGGATCCCTCGACTTCGCTCGGGATGACACTGTCGGCGTTCGCTACACATCGAGGTTGCGTACGTTTAGCGCGTTATCTTCGATGAATTGCCGGCGAGGCTCGACGACATCGCCCATCAGAATCGTGAACATCTTGTCTGCATCGACAGCGTTGTCCTCGTTTAGATCGACCTTCAGCAGTTTGCGTTTCTCAGGATTCATTGTGGTTTCAAACAATTCCTTGGCATTCATTTCGCCGAGACCCTTAAAACGTTTGATCTGAACTCCGCGACGGCCGATCTCCAAAATCTTTTGCAAGATTTCCGGAATGGAAAACAACGGATGCGCAATCGATTTCTCGCCTTCGCCTTCGATCAATTCGAAGATAGGCCGATCGCTGGTGGCGTAATGATCGACTTTCAAACCTTTTCGAGCCAGTTCGGCGATGATTTTTTCGATCGCAGCAGATTCGTGTAACTCGACCAACTTGCCGCGTCGGCGTGTTCCATCCGCTCGCACCGGCGCCTCGCCTAACGGAAGCAACTCCTGCCCGATCTGCGTGTCGAACAAATTGAGATCGAGATTTTCCTGATGAAATGTGCGGACCGCTTTCTCGTCGTGAAAATAATGAACGTCTTCCTCGTTGCCGTCGCGCACCTTTACCAGATAAGTGGGAAGCTTGGCGGACTTTGAACTGCGGTGGGCAAGATATGTCTCGAAATCGCCGCCGTGGCGACGCACTGCTTCGCTTAATTTTGCGAGTTTCTCGAGCGATTCGAGAATGTCCTTCAGTTGTGCCGCAGTGAATTCTTTGTTGTCGGCAAGATTTTTCAGCCGCACATCCTCGGCTCCCAGAGAAATGAGAATCTTGTTTAGCCGCGCATCGTCTTCGACATATTCCTCGCGCTTCTTTCGTTTGATCTGATAAAGCGGCGGTTGCGCGATGTAAATTTTCCCTGCACGCACTAATTCGGTCATCTGCCGGAAGAAAAACGTCAGCAGCAAAGTGCGAATGTGCGAGCCATCCACGTCGGCGTCCGTCATGATGATGATGCGCCCGTAACGAAGTCGCGTCATATCGAATACGCCTTCGTCTTTGCCGTTGCTCTCTTCTTTCGGTTTCCCAATCCCCGCGCCGATCGCTGTGATCATCGCCTGGATCTCAGCGTTTTTGAGGAACTGGTCTTCGCGCGCTTTCTCCACGTTGATGAGTTTGCCGCGAATTGGAAGGATCGCCTGGTAGCGCCGATCGCGTCCCTGTTTCGCGGAGCCGCCAGCTGAGTCGCCCTCGACAATGTAGAGCTCGGTGAACTCCGGATCGCGCTCAGAACAGTCAGCCAATTTTCCCGGCAAACCGCCGCCGGTGAGCGCACCCTTACGAATAGTTTCTCTCGCTTTGCGGGCAGCCTCGCGCGCTCGCGCCGCAGTAAGCACCTTTTCGAAGACCCGACGCGCGATCGCCGGGTTCTTGTCGAAATGAGTCATCAAGCCGTCGTACACGGTCGAGTTCACGATTCCGTCGATCTCGGTGTTGACGAGCTTCACCTTCGTCTGCGACTCAAAGCGCGGATTAGGCAGTTTGACACTGAGAACGGCGATTAATCCTTCGCGGACGTCGTCTCCGGAAAGAGAGGGGTCTTTGTCCTTAAGCAGGCTGTTTTGTCTTGCGTACTGATTGATGGCCCTGGTAAGCGCAGTGCGGAATCCAGTGAGGTGCGTACCGCCATCGGGATTCGGAATCGAATTCGCGAATGGCAAAATCTGGTCGTTATAGCTGTCGTTATACTGAAGCACCACATCCACAAAAACTTCGTCCCGCTGTCGGGCGATCACGATCGGCTTGGGGTGCAAAACCTGTTTGTTCTCGCCGAGTTGCCTAACG
>DASXYB010000228.1:0-5373 GCA_036502745.1 Candidatus Udaeobacter sp. | reverse complement strand
CGCGCACGTCCAAATCAGCGAAGGCTGGATTGAGACTGGTCCGGAAGATTTCAGCGGCGCGTTTCAGGATTGCGAGATTGGAGAGTTCGGCGCCGGCGATCTGGTGCTCGCCGAGGCCAAACGCGCGCAGTTCGTTCAGCGGTTGAAAGAATGGCGCGCGAACGACTCCAGAATCGCAATTTATTTTCAGACTGAAGGCGAAATCGAGAGGTTCCGCGAAATCATGGAGGGGACGGTTGAGGGAATCGATTTCGTCGAGGGCTCGCTTTCGCGCGGATTTTGTTTTCCATCGGCCAATCTGGTCATTCTCTCGGCCGCGGAGTTGTTCGGCCGATTCGCAGTCCATCCTCGAAGACTTTTGCGGCTTCGACGCGCCGAACGTCACCGCGCCCAAATCGATTTCAGCGAACTCGCTGACGGCGATTTGGTCGTTCATCTCGAGCACGGCATCGGAAGATTCCTGGGATTAATGGAAATTGGTAGGGACCGACCGCCGGGCGGTCCTGCACTCGAGGCCCAGGCGCGCCCGGCGGTCGCGCCCTACCAGGATGGAAAACAAGAAGTCCTCGCAATCGAGTTCGCTGATGAAGCGAAGCTATACGTGCCGCTCGAGCAAGCTTACCTCGTTTCACGTTACGTCGGCGCAGGAAAAAAATCGCCGCAGCTCAGCTCCCTCGGCGATGGGAAGTGGGCCCGCGCAAAAATCAAAGCCGCGGAATCCATTTTTGATTATGCTGGCAAAATGCTCGCGATCCAGGCGGAGCGACAAATGCAGCCCGGCTACGCATTTACGCCGGACACAAAATGGCAGACCGAATTTGAACGTTCATTCCCGTTCCGCGAAACGCCAGACCAAATGAAGGCGATCATCGACACCAAAATCGACATGGAACGGCCGCGGCCCATGGATCGCCTGATTTGCGGCGATGTTGGCTTTGGAAAAACGGAAGTCGCAGTGCGAGCTGCATTCAAGGCTGTGATGGAGGGGAAGCAAGTGGCCGTGCTCGCGCCAACGACGGTTCTTGCTCAGCAACACTTCGAAGTGTTTCGGCAACGCATGCTCGAGTATCCGGTGCGGATCGAGATGCTCAGCCGTTTTCGTTCGCACTCCGAACAGAAAAAAGTGCTGCAATTGTTGCGCGAAGGCGGTGTCGACATTGTCATCGGCACGCACCGGCTGATTTCCGGCGACGTCGTGTTCAAAGACCTCGGTCTCGTCGTGATTGATGAGGAACAGCGGTTCGGTGTTCTGCACAAGGAGAAATTCAAAGAGCTCTTTAAGCTCGTGGATGTTCTGACACTTTCCGCCACGCCGATTCCGCGCACGCTTTATCTGTCACTGGTGGGTGCGAAAGACATGTCCACGATCGAGACTCCCCCACTCAATCGTTTGCCTGTCGAAACGATCGTGTCGGCCTACGATGAACGGATCATTCGCGCCGCGATTGCTCGCGAGATGGAACGGCAGGGCCAGGTTTTTTTTCTGCATAACCGCGTCGCCTCGATAGGGCGGGTGCGCGAACGGATCGTGAATCTTTGTCCGCAGGCCAGAGTCGAAATCGGCCACGGGCAGATGGACGCCGACGAGCTGGAAGCGGTGATGGCGCGATTTGTCGCCGGCAAAACAGACGTGCTCGTTTGCACGACGATCATCGAAAGCGGCCTCGATATTCCGAACGCAAATACGATCATCATCGATCGCGCGGATCAATTTGGCCTCGCGGACTTGTACCAATTGCGCGGGCGCGTCGGTCGGGCCGAGCACAAGGCGTACGCCTATCTGCTTCTGCCGCGCGAAATCATGACAGTCGGCGCCGCGCGCAAGCGCATCAGTGCGATCAAGCAATACAGCTCGTTAGGCGCTGGTTTTCGCATCGCGATGCGGGATCTGGAGATTCGCGGCGCGGGCAGCATTCTCGGCACCGCGCAGAGCGGCCACATCATAACAGTGGGTTTCGATCTGTATTGTCAGTTGCTCAAGCAGGCAGTGGCGCAGTTGAAGGGACAAAAACCACAGATGCGGCTCGATGTTGACGTGCGCCTTGATTTTGTGGCGACAAACGAAGCGGAGTTTATCGCACCAAATGCAGGGCAAGCGTCCGGCTTGCCTCCCCGCCGCGCCAGCGAGACGCATGCGCTAGCTTCTATTCCCGCCTTCATTCCGGTTGCGTACGTGAGCGACCCTGCCATGCGCATACGTTCGTACCGCGAGATTGCGGAGATCACGTCGGGCGAGCAAATTGAGCGACTGCGCCGCGATTGGCGCGATCGTTTCGGAGCGTTTCCACCTGCCGTTGACAATTTGTTTGCGCTGGTGGAGATCAAACTTGCCGCGGCAGAATCAGGGGTGAGCCGTGTGGAAGTACGTGACCGGAAAGTGATGTTGACGCGGCATGGGGATTTTATACTTGTCGCGGGCAAATTCCCCCGTTTAGTTGGATCGAAAATCGATCAACACCTCCTGGAAATTGTCGAGCTGATCAAGAAATTATGAGTAGTTTCATGCGTCCATTTGTGGCCGGTTTGCTGGCGATCGGTGCACTCTTTCAAGTTACGATCTGTAACCTCGAGTGCGCCGAAACAGAACCCACAGTTGTGGACGGCATTGCTGCCATCGTAAACGGTGATATCATTACCTACTCGCAAGTGCGCGCACTCTCTGCGCCACAGGAACGTATCTACCGGCAGCAGTACACCGGTGAGGAATTAGTGAAAAAATTGACGGAGCTACGCCAACTCTCAGTAAAAGATCTGATCGATCGGCGGCTCGTGATTCAGGCGTTCAAAAAAGAAAGCTTCGAAATCCCTGATCACATCGTGGACCAGCGAATTCAACAAATCATCAAGGAAGCGTTTGGTGGCGACCGCAACACGTTTGTGAAAACGCTTGAAGCGCAAAATTACACGTTGGGCGAGTTCAAACAAAAGGAGATGGAAAAAATTATCGTGGGCGCCATGCGCAGCAAAAACGTAAAGACGAACTCCGTCGTTTCGCCTACAAAGATCGACGAGTACTACAGGAAACATCGCGATGAATTTACGTCCAAGGAGCAGATCAAATTGCGAATGATCATGGTTTCCGGCCATAAAGATACCGCAAGCGCGCCCGCGCAAAAAGAGCTCGCCGAAGAAGTGCTCGGCAAGCTCGCCAGTGGCGCAGAGTTCGAGCAGATGGCGCAAGTGTATTCCGAGGACAGCACGAAGGACAACGGCGGCGATTGGGGGTGGATTGAGCGCAAAACTCTGGCGGAGCCGCTGGAAAAGTTCGCCTTCAACATGCCCGTTGGCAGAGTCAGCAACATCATCGATTACGCCGGCAATTATTACATCCTGAAGGTTGAGGATAAGCACGGCGGCAGCACAAAATCTCTCAACGAAGTTCGCGCCGATATCGAGAAGAAACTGGTGCAGGAAGAAGCGCAGCAAATTCAGGAGCGCTGGCTCGCCAGCCTGCGACAGAAAGCTTACATCAAGACGTTCTGACGCATTCCTCTCTTCTTTTTTCTTCCTCTTCCGCTTGTTCTTGCTCTCCGTTGTTGATCCAATCCTGTTCGTGCCGAGCGAACAAATTCGATTACGCTCACGAGCATGAGCACGAGCACGCCGAAGCCGCGCGTTGGCATCACACCTGGCGACTGCGCCGGGATCGGATCGGAGATTATCGAACTCGCTCTGAAATCGGGCCGCGTTCCCGATTCGACTGAATACGTGATCCTTGGCCGACAACCAAACTGTAAACCCGGCGAACCTACACAGGAAACTGCGCGCGCCGCTGCAGCTGCGCTCGAAGAAACAGTGACGCTCGCCCGCCGCGGCGAGCTCGCGGCCGTTGTGACGGGGCCGGTTCACAAGGCCCGAATGTATGAAGTCGGATTCAGATTCCCTGGCCAAACGGAATTTTTTGCCGAACGCTGCGGAGTCAAAGATTTTGCCATGTGTTTGACCGGAGGAAAGCTCACGGTCGCACTCGTCACTGCGCACGTCGCTCTGTGCAAGGTCCCGCGAGCGGTCAAACAGTCAGAGATAGTACGTATCGGCTTGTTGCTTGAGGAGTTTCTGGGCGCGCGAGGCAAGACCAGTCCGCGCATTGCTGTTGCCGGGCTCAATCCTCACGCCGGCGAATCCGGAAAACTCGGCGTTGAAGAAATTGAAACGATCGCGCCGGCAGTTCAAGAACTGCAATCGAGAATCGAGAATGGTGAATCGAAAATCGTTGGGCCCGTTTCTCCAGACACTGTTTTCCACCGGGCGATTGAAGGCGAATTCGACGCGGTGCTTTGCATGTACCACGATCAAGGATTGATTCCGTTGAAGCTGCACGCATTCCACAGCGGTGTGAACGTAACGCTCGGCCTACCGTTTCCTCGCACCAGTCCCGACCACGGCACTGCGTTTGAAATTGCGGGCAAAGGCATCGCGCGTCCCGATAGTATGATCGCTGCAATTAATCTCGCGGTGGAACTCGCGAAACCAAAACCGAAGAGATGAAATCTGCAATCCAGCATGACTAGACATCAATCTTCTTTTCCGTGGTTCCTGGTTTTCTGGTTAGACATCTGTCGTGAACATCGCCAAATACGCGTCCGTTTTTAACATCGGGCTTCAGAACACGTTCGTGTACCGCTGGAATTATTTTCTGCGCGCGCTGTTCGGGCTGATACCGCTCGCTGGCACCGTGTTCCTCTGGTCCGCGGTGTTCAAGGAACGTGGCGGCGGACTGCACGGCTACGATTACGGCTCGATGATCTATTATTATCTGCTCACGATTCTCATCAGCAACCTGGTGGTCCCGACTGAAGACGAATTTCAAATCGCCGCCGACATTCGCGAAGGCCAGATCAATTCGCTGCTCACGAAGCCAATGAGTTATCTGGCGTATCGGACCAGCATTTTTTTGAGTACCCGTCTCGTTTACAGCTTCGTCACTCTGCCGCCAATCGTGGTGATCTTTATTTATTTCCGCGAGTACATCGTGCTGCCAAGCGATCCGCTGGTGTACGTGCTAGCGGCGATCTCGACTGTGATGGCCGCTTTCATTCAATTCTTCATCACCTACAGCCTGGCGATGTTTGCGTTCTGGATTTTGGAAATCTCAACCATCGTGTTCATCGTTTACTCGTTCGAATATTTCCTCGGCGGTCAGATGTTTCCGATCGACATCATGCCAACCGCGGTCCAGGCGGTGATGAAATGGCTGCCGTTTTATTACGAGCTGTTTTGTCCGGTGGCGATCTTTCTCGGCCGATTAAAGGGGCCTGATCTTGTGCAAGCGCTGGCGATCCAAACTGGCTGGCTCCTGCTCGCCTGGATGTGGGCGCGCTTCATGTGGAAACGCGGGCTCGGCCATTACCAGGCTGTCGGTGGATAGGGTAG
>DASXYB010000227.1:0-3503 GCA_036502745.1 Candidatus Udaeobacter sp. | reverse complement strand
GCGAAGAATCTCGGATTATCTGCCCACATGGTAGGAGCCCGGCAGAGATGCTTCGCTCCGCTGAACATGACAAAGTACTCAGCGCGAATCCGGCCGCCGCAGGTAGAGCGCTTTGCCGCCCATGTCGATCACCGCGAAATTGGTTGCCAAATAATCCTGGCCCAACACGCCGGCATTGGATTCCGCTGACGATTTCGAGAGCAGGATGTCGCCCGATACGTGCGCCACGACCACCTCGGCATTTGCCAGTTTAAAATTTCCGATCTCCAATTCTTTTACTGCGGCGCGATTCACTCCTTCGACCATGCCGCCGGCCCCTCCTACGCCGTAACCAGCAAGCGCGGTCACACCGATTCCAGATTTCACCGCGATTTGCTTGTCGATCAGCGTCGTTGTCGAACCGGTATCCACGAGAAACCGCGTTGCGTGTCCGTTCAGCGCGCCTTCAACATCGAAGTGAGCATTGGCGTTAAGTCGCATCGGGACTTGTGTAAAACCGCGACCGGCTAGGAAACTCGCGAGACTCTGGCTCACCGCAGAGCTTGCGCCGTTCGGATTAATGTAAAGCATCTGCCGGGTGCAATCGACGATCATCCCGAACTTGGCCATCTCACGCGAGCCGAGCACACCATTGAAATGTGCCATGGGTTTGGAATCGGAGATGTGGGATCCGGTCGCGGCAGCGGCGCGGTCCGGATTCATGTTGGACAAATCGGCGATTGCCACAGGAACGTTTGTCACCATGCAATTGCCCATCGCGATGCTTTTTACTTTGCTCGTCCCGTAACGTTCCCAAGCGCGGCCAAATAAACCGCCGACACTTGAGTCAGTCTTTTCCACAATAAGACCGAACGTATTCACGCTGTTTCGATCAATGAGCGTATACGGCGATCCGGTATCGATCATCAACGCGCCGCGCCTGTCATTTATGGAAACGGGAACTAACAGATGATTGCCATAGCGTCGCTCTAGTTTCGCGCAGGCAAGTCCCTGGCTGGCAAGTGTGGCAGTTAGTGTGCCGCCGGACTGCTGTGCTAGTGCGAAAAATGGCGCGGCGGTTGCGAGCAAGAATATGGACACCAACTTATTCATGCGGCGGTTTTAGAACAAAGCCCGTGCGTCGTCCAGCCCGACTCGCTGCCCTGCACCAGGCGGTGACAGCCGCAAAGCTAATAAGCTGTTCAAACAGCTTCCATGTCTCAACGTTTGTGCACACCGGCTTGAAAGCCGGTGTTAATGAGATCGGTAGCGAAACCCATCGTTAATGACACCAGTCCCGTTAGTGTCACCGGATCACAGTGTCTGGACGAGCATGCTGATTAACACCGGGCTTCCGCCCGGTGAGTGTCGATACAAGAGCGGCACATGCCGTTTCAACTGTTTTTGGTCGCATAATGCTCGGCTCCGAGGAAATGGAGCGATACATAAGGCTCATCGCCAATGACCCAGCTGTCATGCGGCACCGGCGGAACGTAAAACAGATCGCCTGCACGAAGCTCAATTACGCGACCATCGTCAAACGCGACTGTCGCGGTTCCCGAGAGAACAAGCCCGACATGTTCGATGGGACAACGCGTGGCGCCCACGCTCGGGCCCACGTGCACGCTCCATTTCCACCCTGGCTCATACGTCGCACGACCAGTTGTGATTCCACCTAGGTGGACCAATTCAAATTTCCCTTTCTGCATTACGCGCACTTCGTCCGGCGCGTCGAAAGACTTTAGAATGACCGCTACCTGCGCACTGTTCATCCGTAACTGAACATCGAAAACTTAGCCGTAAAATCAAAACAACTTTTCGCCTTCACTGACGATTATTTATGGATTGGGAAAAACGCCTCAAGGCCAGGCGATTTGGTCCCGGAAAGATAAAGATAGCCGGTGAATCGTGGGTAATTATCAGGATCAGACTGCCAGGTGTAGGTGGCGTCATACTCCTTGCCGTCAAAACGAAAATGCATTCTTAACACGGGAATACGATCACTGCCTGCTACGGTATCGAATCGAGCTGCGCATTTATCGGTCTTACCTTCGACGGTTCGGGTCGCGTGCAGAATTCCTCCTTCGTCTCGAAGCGTTACGTGTCCGTTGTACGTTGCACTCGAATCAGCCTTCCGGCCAATCAAGTCATACTCTCCAGTCATGTAGCTACGAAGAGATTTTTCATCGGCTTGTTTGCGATCCGCATTGGTGGAGCGCATAGAATTGGCACATAACATCATCGCCAAAAATGCGAGAGACGCTCTCACAATGGTAACGAGATAGTTCAATGAGCAGAACGCTGCCAGTTGCGGTTAAACAGTAGTATGCCTAACACAGCGCACCAGCCGAACCAGGCAGCGAAGAGAGCTCTTTGTGCAAGCCCGTGAACCGGCTTCACGTAAGCCCAAACCGGTGCGGCAAACGGGGTCAAGTTTAAAGCAATTGCTCCCCATATCAGGACAAAGAAGATCCAGGAGATTCTGACCAGAGTTTTCGCGCGTGGATCGTGTCTCCATGCCAGAGTGAACGCGAGCGGTGCCTGGTATCCGATCAATTCCGACATGCCGAAAAAATTGTGAGCGGGATGCGGGTAGGCGAACACCCCTATTCCTGCAGCCGGCAGCGCCATGAACGCTATCAGGTATGCGGCCAGTCGAGGATGGTGGGCGGCTACTGATACGTCGCGAACGGCGGAGGCGAAGACCAAAATGCACGCCGCAACGCAACCTAACATCACGGCGAATGGGACTCTGGCCGGTGAGCCAATCTCTCCGATTTCGCTTACCGTTTGATGCACATGACTGTACCCCGGAATTAGGAATGCCAACCCAACTATGCCAAAACCAAGAATGATTCCCGCCAGAGGTCCGAACAGCAAGCGATAGGTTCGTATCACGGGTCTAATGTGAATGCATTGTTTAGTCGTTAGGCGAAGCGCATCAACAGAACTAGCGATAGCACAGCCAACACGATTCCGATCACCTCAAAATAATTCAGTGACTCGTGGAACAATACGACGCCGATTGCAGTAAGGAGCAGCACCAGGGAGACAGAGTAAAGGACGCTGATCGTAGCCAGTTTCAGGTGTTTCATGACGAACACCCAGCCAAAGGCGGTCGAGGCGTAAAGCGCGAAACCCAGATAAAACCAACTCGTCCGTAGCGGCTGCTCGCGCGCGCTCGCAAGCTTGAGGAAGTAATCACCCAATACCCCAATCACGCTAAATCCAATCGTGACCAGCACGGCAATCGTCCTTGTTCCCATCGAGGTACAGCGGGATTATGCACGCGGCTACTCGCTTTGCGAGTAGTCTCCAAGGCGCGTCTAAAAGAATCCGCGCAGGAATGCCGCCGCTTGATCCGAGATACCAACGATTTTGTTCGTTGCCTGACGATAGAATTTGAAATTGAGTTCAGTTTCGGGACGCTCGTCGTTCCAGTCGCAAAAACGTTTCAGCTCACTGCGCCCGAGGCGCCGCTTGGCGAGTGCATGCGTCTAATACTGATGCTGACCCGCGGCGTT
>DASXYB010000226.1:0-3549 GCA_036502745.1 Candidatus Udaeobacter sp. | reverse complement strand
ATGATTGGGTACATATTCGAACCCAGTGCCGAGGTCGTGCTCGATTCGGTACTTCCGTATTACATTTCCTACCAGGTCTTTCAAATGATCCTCGATGCACGCGCGTCCGAGCACAGTGCTCGCATGGTGGCTATGAAAAATGCTACGGACAACGCCAACCAATTCATTAAGGACCTGACGCTCGAGTATAATAAAATGCGCCAGGCCAGTATCACTACGGAGTTACTGGAGATTGCTACAGCGCAGATGGCGCTCTCTGGGTAAAACAAGTTTTATGAATAAAGGAAACATAGTTCAAGTGATTGGTCCCGTGGTGGACGTCGAATTTCCAGACGGAAAAGGGCTACCGAGAATCTATAACGCGCTGGAAATTGAATACGAGGTTCACGGACAGCCAACGAAGCTGACGCTCGAAGTCCAACAGCACCTCGGCGAAAACTGGGTGCGCTCGATAGCGATGTCTTCGACCGAAGGATTGAAGCGTGGCATGAGCGTAGCGGACACTGGCGGTCCAATCACCGTACCAGTGGGCGAAGCCGTGCTTGGTCGGCTTTTTAACGTTACTGGCGACGCGATCGATAACCGAGGCGCGGTGAACTTCACTAAGCGTTACCCGATTCATCGCCCGGCGCCGTCGCTCACAGAGCAAGACACGACAGCAAAGATCCTGGAGACTGGGATCAAAGTCATCGATCTTGTTTGCCCATTTACAAAAGGCGGAAAAGTCGGCGCATTTGGCGGCGCAGGCGTCGGCAAGACCGTTGTCATCCAGGAGTTGATCAACAACATCGCCATGAAACATGGCGGTGTTTCCATCTTTGCCGGAGTAGGGGAACGAAGCCGTGAAGGGAACGATCTTTACAAGGAAATGAGCGAGGCGGGCGTCATCGACCAAAATGATTTGTCGAAATCCAAAGTCGGGATGGTGTTCGGCCAGATGAACGAACCGCCGGGCGCGCGTCTGCGCGTCGCTCTTTCGGCTCTGGCAATGACCGAATATTTTCGCGACGAACGCAATCAGGACGTTCTTCTTTTCATCGACAACATCTTTCGTTTCTCACAAGCAGGGTCAGAGGTGTCTGCCTTGTTAGGCCGAACGCCAAGTGCAGTTGGTTATCAGCCGACGCTCGCCGCGGAGATGGGCGATTTACAGGAGAGAATTACATCGACGAACAAAGGATCGATTACGTCGTTCCAGGCGGTCTACGTTCCGGCAGACGATCTTACTGACCCGGCTCCGGCAAACACATTCGCGCACCTGGATTCCACCATCGTGCTCGAACGTTCCATTGCAGAGCTTGGGATTTATCCGGCAGTTGATCCGCTGGCCTCGACGTCGAAAGCGTTAGCGCCAGAGGTTGTGGGCGAAGAACATTATAACGTTGCCCGAGGCGTGCAGCGCGTCTTACAACGTTACAAGGATTTACAGGATATCATCGCAATTCTTGGAATGGATGAATTAAGTCCGGAGGACAAGCTCACCGTGCATCGCGCGCGAAAAATTCAGCGGTTTCTCAGCCAGCCGTTCCACGTGGCGGAAGTTTTCACAGGTTTTAAGGGGCAGTACGTACCCGTTGCCGAAACAGTTCGAGGGTTCAAAGAAATTCTCGATGGCAAACATGACGATGTGCCCGAGCAGAATTTCTACATGAAGGGCGGGATCGATACGATCAAGGAAGCCTAATGCCTCACCAATGCACCATGAATCGTTACATAGTTACATCGGCAATGAAGCGCTTCCTCTTTCGATTCAACAATTTAACGATTTAACGTCTCACAATGGCCACGCTGAAGCTCGAGATCGTAACGCCTGAGGAAAAAATTTACTCCGAAGACGTAGAGATGGTGACGCTGCCCGGATCGGAAGGCGAGCTTGGCGTTTATCCAAAGCACGTCCCCCTTCTGACTACATTGAAGCCTGGCGAACTGCGCGTCGTGAAAAGCGGTCGTGAGAGCACGATGGCCATCGGCGAGGGGTTTGTGGAAATCAAAGGAGACTCTGTTTCGGTGCTGACCGATATGGCGCTCGAGTCAGAGAAAATCGATATTGCTACAGCCGAAGCCGCAGTGGAGCGCGCCAAAGCGGCCATGAAAGAAGATCACACCGCAGAAGAAGTAGCTGCCATCCAAGCTTCGCTGCAGAAAGCGCTAGCCCAGTTGCAGGTCAAACGTCGCCGCCACGGTTAGATGTTTGGGGAGCACACGCGCCTCGCGTGCTGGCGATGGCGCCCTCGCCATCACCGACTTGTTCTGTTACAAGGCTTGAATGCACTCACCAGAGACTCTAGGCATCATCGCCGGCAATGGTGTCTACCCGCGATTGGTGGCAGATGCAGCGCGAAAAGCCGGCGTTAAGAAAATCATCGCTGCAGCTTTCAGGGGTGAAACCGATCCGGTGCTCGGGCAGCACTTGGACGTCCTCGAGTGGATGCGCGTCGGCCAACTAGGCCGGCTTTTGAAATGTTTTCGCAGCCACGGAATTCATCACGCGATCATGGCTGGGCAAATCGCGCCGAAAAATTTATTCGATCTCCGGCCAGATTTGAAGGCGCTGATATTGCTGGGCAAACTGAAAGAGCGCAACGCCGAATCAATTTTTGCCGCAATTGCAGACGAACTCGCGAAAGTCGAAATCGATCTTCTCCCAGCTACAACTTTTCTCGAGGATTCGCTAGCGCAGCCCGGAGTGATTGCCGGACCGAAATTGTCACCTCGCCAGGAGCACGACGTTGAGCTCGGCTGGAATGCCGCGAAAGAAATTGCGCGACTAGACATCGGGCAAACGATTATCATCAAAAACGGCACGATCGTTGCCGTCGAAGCTTTGGAAGGAACAAACGAGGCGATCAAGCGCGGTGGACGGCTTGCGCGTGAAGGCGCAGTAATGGTCAAAGTCAGCAAACCGAATCAGGATATGCGCTTCGACGTGCCAGTAATCGGTGTGGGAACAATTCGCGTTGCTGCTGAATCGGGAGTGCGCGTCATCGCTGTTGAATCCGGTAAGACCTTACTGCTCGAGCAGGACGCGGTGATTGCCCTGGCGAATAGCTCGAATATGTCAGTCGTTGCGCGGTGATTGTGTTCTGCTTCGACTCGGTCGCTGGTGTTTGATTCGATATGTGAGGAAACATTCATTGCCGACCTTGCGCATCTCGATCAACGAGCAAGGCACGCTCGCGGGAAGGAATTCTTTGCTCAGACCTGTCAGCGTAGGCGCCTTGGCTCCGCCGAACATGTACGGTGCAATCGTAAGGTTGAGTTGATCGACCCAACCTTGTTCCAGTAAGGAACGAAAAAGGGTCGGACCGCCTTCACACGCAAGCGTGCGGATGTTGTATTCATCCCGCAAAGTTTTCAACATTGCAGCGAGATCTACCTCCGTGGCATTCGCTAGGTGCAGCGTCGCCGTTTTGCGCAAAATCTCCTGATTTTTCCGAGGCATCCTTTTAGTTGAAAAAATAATGATCGGCGAGATGCCGGATTGAAAAATCTTCAGTCGCACATCGATTCTGCCTTTGTTGGAGATGATCACGCGAAGTGGAGAGCGAG
>DASXYB010000225.1:0-2519 GCA_036502745.1 Candidatus Udaeobacter sp. | reverse complement strand
GCAGATCGAACCCGCTCCAATGTTCTGGCGCGCTGAAGACTATCATCAGCGTTACCTCCAGAAACGCGGCCAGGCGCATTGCGCGGTGTGATTGGGAACCAGCGTGAGCGCTGCCCCCACAGTCATCCGTACTAAGAATTTGGTTGCCGACGGCGCGGCCTTCATTCTCGAGAAGGCGCGCAAAGCTATCGCGGAGCGCAACGAATTTAGGGTCGCGCTCTCAGGCGGGAACACTCCGGCCCCTGTTTACGCTCGGATTGCAGTAGAGGCGCATGATTTTTCGTGGAAGTCGGTTCGTTTCACGTTCGGAGATGAGCGTTGCGTGCCGCCGGATGATCCGCAAAGCAATTTCAGAATGGCGCGCGAAAATCTTTTTGTGCCTGCTGCGGTTCCTGAGAAATCAATCATGCGGATGCGCGGCGAAATTGATCCGCAAATCGCGGCACGGGAGTACGAACACCAACTAAACGTCATCGCCACTGATCGCGGTGAGTTAATTTATCAACACGATTTGATTCTTCTCGGGCTCGGCGACGATGGCCATACGGCGTCGCTTTTTCCCGGAACTGCTGCGTTGGACGAGATGGAGCGTCGCGTCGTCGCAAATTTTATCGCCAAATTAACTGCGTGGCGTTTGACGTTCACATTTCCACTCATCAATCATGCGCGACACATTTTGTTTCTCGTCGGCGCGTCGAAAAATCCCGAGCTGATCGCGCGTGTGCTCGCAGGTGACCGTCAATTTCCCGCCGGACGAGTGAATCCCGTCGCAGGCGAAGTGACATGGATAATCGGAGAATCGTAGCACAGCCATCCCGGCTGTGGGGCCGACAGGCATGTTGCCTGTCGTTCGACAATTCCTCAGGGGAGCCGCCTGCCTGCCCAATCGCCAAGCTTGCCATACTACGCTGAGTTGTGCGCACGATCATCGTTACAGGCTCTGCGGGGTTGATTGGTTCGGAAACCGTGCGGCGTTTCGCCAAAGACGGCGCGTGTGTCCTTGGAATCGATAATGACATGCGCGCAAAGTTTTTTGGAGCCGAAGCTTCCACGAAAAAAACGCGCGACGACTTGATCGCGAACTTTCGCGATTACGAACATCACGACCTGGATATTCGCGATGCAGCTGCGGTAATAGATTTATTCAAACAGCACCGCGGCGCGATTGAAGCCATCGTGCACACCGCATCGCAACCGTCACACGACTGGGCTGCACGCGATCCGCAGATTGATTTTACGGTGAACGCCAACGGCACGCTCAATCTGCTCGAAGCTGCGCGAACGTTTTCTCCAGAGGCGCCGTTCATTTTCACGTCGACGAACAAAGTCTATGGCGACACACCCAACGGTTTGCCGCTGCGCGAACTCGAGAAACGCTGGGAAATAGAGCTTGGCCACGAATACGAGCCTGGCATCTCAGAGACGATGAGTATCGATTATACCAAGCATTCGCTTTTCGGCGCGTCGAAAGTGGCGGCGGACATTCTGGTCCAGGAATATGGGAGATATTTCGGAATGCCGACGGTCTCGTTCCGTGGCGGCTGTCTCACCGGGCCGGCGCACGCCGGCACCGAGCTGCACGGTTTTCTCTCTTACCTGATGATCTGCGCCGTAACCGGCCGAGCGTACCGGGTTTTCGGGTACAAAGGAAAACAGGTGCGCGATAACATTCACAGCTTCGATTTGGTCGAAGCGTTTGCGCAATTCATCCGCTCCCCGCGCGCAGGCGAGGTGTACAACATCGGCGGCAGCCGCCACAGCAACTGCTCCATGGTCGAAGCCATCGAAACGTGCGAGCAGATCAGCGGCAAAAAATTAAACTGGAGCTACGAGGAAACCAGTCGCATCGGCGACCACATCTGGTGGATCAGCGATGTGCGAAAGTTCCAGGCGCATTATCCGAAATGGAAATTTCGTTACGGGCTGCGCGATATCCTCGAAGAGATTCACGCGGCGGTCGCAGCGTTACGGTGACAGCGACGCGTGTAACGAGAGCGGCGCGAAAACTCAGCGCGCGCACTCGAGGATAAGCTTCCAGCTTATCTCGGCTGGCAGGCTGCCAACCTGCCGAGTCCGGCAAGCTGCCGGACTTCCAATGGCGAGCGCTTCAACGGCTCAACTCTTCAAGCTTTTAACCAGTCTCAATACTCTTCACCTTCGTCCTCTTTCGGCGGCGCCACGCGATCCTCAATCCCGTAGGCATGAAGCATCGCTGCGGCGAGATAGAAGAAGAACAAACCCAAGCCCCACCCCGCAGAGGCGAACGCAGCAAGGAAAACAAAAATGCCCACCGGGATTGCGCCAATCATCCAGAGAAGGCCCGCGAAAATGTGTCCTTTATAGATGTGTCCGAGACCGGGAACGATACTGAACATCACTGCGACCAAATCGCTCGCTTTGCCTTCCGCGGTTTGCGTTGCGCCGCGCACCCAATCGCAGCGGTCGCAGCGTTCCGCGTTTTTCGGCAGAAGATGCCCGCAATACGGGCATGGCATTTTATCGCCTGCGATTGGTGCAGG
>DASXYB010000224.1:0-4452 GCA_036502745.1 Candidatus Udaeobacter sp. | reverse complement strand
GATGAGCCGTTTTAACGGCTTACTCGATAATGACGGCAAAAGCTGTTGAAACAGCTCAATTGCTTTTTCAGGCCCGCAAACACCGGGCTGAAGCCGCGGTGTTAATGAGAAGGCTTACGTCAGTTGCGTCTGCGATTCTTTTCGCGAATGCTGGGTGGCAAACACATATGGAAAAATTTGATGTTGTTATCATTGGGTCCGGACCGGGCGGTTATGTTGCTGCAATCCGCTCCGGCCAGCTTGGGTTGAAGACTGCTCTTATCGAAAAAGAGAAGGAATTGGGCGGCACCTGCTTGAACGTGGGCTGTATCCCGAGCAAAGCACTCCTCACGTCGAGCGATCATTTCATGTTCGTCAAAAAAGAGGCGACGAAGCACGGCATCGTAATCGACGGAGCACGCGCCGATCTCGCGAAGATGCAGGAGCGCAAGAACAAGGTTGTAAAAACATTCAACAGTGGTGTGCGTTCGCTGATGAAGACGAACAAGGTGACCGTGATCGAGGGCCTCGGCACAATCAGTGCGCCCGGAAAAGTTTCCATCAAATCATCCAGTGGCGAGACGCAGGAGGTTGAGACTAAGAACATCGTCATTGCGACCGGCAGCGCGCCGGTGGAATTGCCGTTCGCGAAATTTGATGGCAAAACAATCGTCAGCAGCACTGAAGCGCTGGAGTTTACCGAGGCTCCGAAGAAATTGGTGGTTATCGGCGCCGGCGCAATTGGTCTCGAACTAGGTTCCGTCTGGAACCGGCTCGGTTCTGAAGTGACAACGCTGGAATTTCTGCCGCGCATTGCACTCGGCTTCGACCTCGAATTATCAAACTTGCTTCAACGTCTGTTGACACAACAGGGCATGACTTTTCACCTGGAAGCAAAAGTCAGCGCGGTAGAGGCGGGGGACGGCCGCGCGACTGTCACCGCAACGAAAGATGGCCAGGAACTGAAATTCGACGCAGACAAAGTGCTCGTTTCAGTCGGTCGTCGCCCGGTCTCGGAAGGTTTAGCCGCGGAAAAAATTGGGGTGGCGCTCGACGAAAAGAAACGGATCAAAGTGGACGAGCATTACAGTACGAATATCGAAGGGATTTATGCCATCGGCGATGTGATCGCCGGACCAATGCTGGCCCACAAAGCCGAAGATGAAGGAATTGCTTGCGTGGAAATGATTGCGGGCAAAGCGGGCCACGTGAACTACGAAGCTGTTGCCGGAATCATTTACACCAATCCCGAACTCGCTGGTGTTGGTCTTACGGAAGATCAAGCCACCGAGCAGGGCATCGAAGTGCGCGTCGGCAAATTCCCGTTCCGCGCTAACAGCCGCGCACTTTGCAGCGATGATGTCGAAGGAATGGTCAAGTTCGTCGCTGACGCCAAAACCGATCGTGTTCTCGGCGCGCACATTTTGCATCATGCCGCTTCAGAATTAATCGCTGAAGCCGTTTCGGTGATTGAATTCGGCGGCAGCTCCGAAGACATTGGCCGCACCACTCATTCTCATCCCACCTTGAGCGAAGCTGTCAGAGAAGCCGCGCTCAATGTCGAAAAGCGGGCGTTGCACATCATTAACCGCTAACCGCGCCTGCTTCGGCTTGCCGGCCGAGGGCGGGCCCTCTCCCTGGAGCCGACGCGCCCCCGCGTCGAAATTCCCATGCAAACGCATTCAGAATTGTAGAGCAAGCGCGCCGCTTGCCGGACTTCATGGCAGGCGACGCGCCTGCCCTACAAATCATTTCACATTCTGCGCCTCTCGTCGCCGAATTACCCACAACGTGACCAGCGCTGATGCGGCGCAAATGATTGCACCGAATGCCAGCGCGAAGGGTGTGCCTGCGAAATGCGCAACGGCTCCGGCTTCAAGGCTGCCAAGCGGAATCATTGCGCCGAACACGAGCGACCACACTCCCATGACGCGTCCCCGCATTTCATCCGGCACGATCGTTTGCAGCACGGTGTTGGAAGTTGAGAAAAACAGCAACATGCCAAACCCGGCGGCGAAAAGAAATACCAGCGCCAGCGGAAAACTTTTCGTGAACGAAACCGCCAGCATCGCGACTGAAAATAACCAGACGCCGCCGAGCGCGATTTTGCGCGGCGTGTAAAGATGTCCAAACGTCGCGACCAGCAGGGCACCGATCAACGCGCCGGTTCCGCTTGCCGACATGAGAATCCCGTAGCCATTTGCGCCGCGTCCTAGCACATCGCGCGCAAACGCTGGCATCAGCACCGCATACGACCAGCCGAAAACGCCGACCGCTAGAAATAGCAGCAAAATCGTGCGCACACGCGGATGTTTCATCGCATACACGATTCCCTGCCACGCATGCTCGCCCGCTGAAACAATCTCCATTTTCCGCTCGAAAATGGGCAGACGCATCATCAATAAACCCGCGATCACGGCGATAAAGCTGAGGCCGTTGAGGAAAAAGCACATCGCCACGCCCACAGCGCCAATCATCAGGCCAGCGACGGACGGCCCGACGACGCGCGCTCCATTCACGATCGAGCTGTTAAGCGAGATTGCGTTTAGCAAATCTTCGCGGCTTGTCATTTCAACGGTGAACGCCTGGCGCGCGGGCATGTCAAACCCCATCGAAATTCCGTTGAGCGCGGCGACGATGACGATAAACAAAGGCGTCGCGAATCCGAGCCACACACCTGCAGCGAGCAAAAACGCACAAATCATTTGAGCCGCTTGCGTCGCAACCAGTATCGACCGTTTCGGATAGAGGTCAGCGAGAGCGCCGCCCCAGATGGATGAAAGCATCATCGGCGCAGATCCGACCGCCGAGACCACACCAAGCAGAAGTTTTGAATTTGTGATTTGGTAAACGTACCAGCTCATTGCGGTCTGCTGCATCCACGTGCCGGTAAGCGAGACGAGTTGGCCCCAGAAAAACAGCCGATAATTGCGATGCCGCAACGCGCGAAATGTGTGCCGCCACGTGATTCCGCCCACGGGCATCCGCCGTTTTCGTCCGCTGATGTCTTCCGGCACGTGTGCCGTTTCTGTTGTTCCCGCGGGCATCACTCATCATGCTGGCAAGCAAGAGAATTGCAAAAATCGAGGACGCTCTGTGAACCGCTGATTATTGTAGCGGCTCGATGTGCTACGGTTGTGGTGAGTGGAAAGCACAGAGGCAATTCTCCTTCGCAAACGAAAATTCAGCGACACGAGTTTGATCGTGTCGTGGTGCACGGAATCGTTTGGCTGTGTTCAGACAATCGCCAAAGGCGCGCGTCGCCAGAAGAGCCCGTTTGCGGGAAAAATCGATCTGTTTTTTGAGGCTGAAATTTCGATCGTGCGAAGCCGCAAATCTGATCTCCACACGCTCGCAGAAGTCGTCCTGAAAAATCCGTTCGCCGGCATTCGCTGCAATTATCTGCGCACGCAGACTGCCGCCTACTTTGTTGAGTTGATTGAGATTTGCACCGAGCGCGATCATCGCGAGCCGGAATTGTTCGGACTGTTGCGCCGGGCTTTCGGTTATCTCGATGCAAATGATCCGATTGCGCGCGCGGTGGCGCATTTCGAGACTGAACTGGCGCGTATCGCGGGCGTACACGGCGCGAAAGCTGTAGGGGACGCTGTTAGCGTTCCAAGGGAAGCTGTCAGCTTCCCCTACAGTGCGGCTTCTGCCTTGGGGAATTTGTTTGGACGACTGCCCCTTTCCCGCACGCCACTCTTGAAAACACTCGCGACGAAGGCGAAAGAGATTCCGAAATGAAAACCGGCAATCTTATCGCAGCCCTCGTAATCGCCGGGCTCGGCGCAACGTCTTCAGCAAAAGAGAGCTACAAATTCGACCCATCGGGCTCCACGATCGGGTTCAGTGTGCATCAATTCCTCGGCACGACTAACGGCAAATTCACGAACTTCACCGGCAGGATCGAAGTCGATCGGGAACATCCTGAGAATTCTTCGGTAACCGCGCAGATCGACGTACGGAGCATCGAGACGCGTATCAAAAAACGCGACGACCATTTGCGCAGCGCGGAATTCTTTAATGTCGAGAAATTTCCCAAAATGATATTTAAAAGCCGGACCGTAAAACGCTCCGGCCCTGAAACTGGCGACGTCGTGGGTGACTTAACAATGCACGGCGTGACGCAGCCGATCACGCTTCACGTGAAACTGCTGACGGCGATTAATGACACTGCACGAACGCGCTGGTCTGTGACGACCGATCCGATCACGCGGCGCGACTTCAATTTGATGTTTGCTGCAGCCGCTGAATCCGTCTCGGGCATCAGCCAGACGGTAGCGATCAATATTGAGATCGAAGCGAAACGCGCAGAATAGACGGGCCGCAATTCGCGCACTTTTCTGTCTTAGCATTGTCATTCGCGAAGCAAAGAATCTCTGATCATTTCCTTCTGATTAGCGATGACGAGAGATAAACAGAGATGTTTCGCTTCGCTCAACATGACAGGATGAACTGATGGAAATCATC